>PIYF01000019.1:0-9470 GCA_003601875.1 Candidatus Bathyarchaeota archaeon
AAAATTTTGAACATGGGTAAAGAGAGGTACGGAAGGGCCGCTCTGGGAGGAATGCCAGAAGAAACCTTAATGCAGGGAACCTCAAGTTTTTCAGCGAGTGCCAAATTTTTGTCATTAGAGCTGATAAAGAAAATCATACATTTTTTCTTCAAAGCGTCTAGAAGCATGCTTAAAGCTTCTTCTGTTTCTCCAGAATAAGTTATAACGAAAACGAGGGTTTCTCTGTTTGCATAGGCTGGTAAAGAATAAGCTCTGCAAACTTCCACAGGGATAGAAAGTTTGTTAAAAGCCCAGTCTTTTAATATTTCGCCACCTATTGCTGAGCCGCCCATTCCAGCTACAATTATTCTTTTAGGTTTCGAATAGTTAACTGAAATTTTCTCCGTTAATTTCACGGCTTCTCGGCAGTATTGAGGTGCTTTTAAACAGTGAGAAAGCATGTTTTCTCTATCTATCCTCTTTATTTCCTCGATGTTGTCCAAAATTTTTGAACCTGACAGTTTTATACACCTTTTAATCATTTAAGTATTGAAGATTTAAAGACTTTTATAGAAATGGTTAGGCGGGAAACCTTGGGAAAGAGAAGGAAGCTTTCAATTGCGATACCAGCTTCAATTGTTAGTGATGTTCCACATTTAAGGGAGAAAACTTCAAAAGTTGGTTTAATTGGAAGAACGGCGGCAATATTTAGGGTTGATGAAATCATAATTTATCCAGACAATATTGAAGTTAACCAACATGAAGATATGCATTTAGTTGCGACATTGTTAAGTTATATGGAAACCCCTCAATATTTAAGGAGAAAACTTTTCGGACTTAAACGTGAACTCCGATACGTAGGCATTCTTCCACCCCTCCGAACACCGCATCATCCCTTAAACCGTAAAGTCAAAATAGGTGAATACAGAGAAGGAGTTACAATAAGTAAGACAAAGTTAGGCACACTTGTTGATGTGGGAGTTGAAAAACCAGTTTTAATTCGCAGAAAACTATCCTTAGGCAAACGAGTCACCGTTAAAATTTTGAAGGTTGCTGAGCTTGTTGAGGGTGAAATTGCAAACCGTGAAGAGATAGTTGAATATTGGGGATACAGGGTTAGGGAAGAGAAAAAATCTATTGGAAAACTGTTAAAAAGTAAACGTTTCAACCTAAAAATAGCAACATCCAAGCACGGTGTCCCTTTCACTAATATAAGGAAGAAAATGGCTGAAAAATGGAACAGATCCGCCACCGTTCTTATAGTCTTTGGGGCTCCAACAAGAGGACTTTACGAAATACTTGAGGATGAAGGATTAAAACTTGAAGAGCTTGTAGACTTTGTTGTTAACACTATTCCAATGCAAGGAACAGAAACCGTTCGAACAGAAGAAGCCTTACTGGCATCTCTAGCCATTTTCAACTCTATCTTAGGAATTATTGGATGAGGTTTAGAAGATAAGCTTCATTTAACATTTAAATGTCTGTTTTACTTATCTGCGTCTATGAACTTTGACATAGCCATGCCTTTAACACTGTTCGCAGTAACGACAACGTCGTTGTTTCTAAATAAGAAAGTTGAAGGGAAATTGAAATCTACATTAGAAGAAAAAGAGTTCAAACCTCGAGATGTTATTTTTTTGATCGCGGCCATGGCAACAATTTTATTAATTATCATTTTTATTCCGAGCAGCGCAATTATGACGGTTTTTCTCCTAGCTTATTCAAGCCTCCTCTTCATCTTTACGTACCTTTTTTCAGATTTCAAAAAATTCGTTGCAGAAATAATCTGCTTAATATTTCTTGCTTTAGGTTTAACCATAGCAACAATCACTTTATTGAACGCGGACTTTTTTACTGCTTCACTCTTTTATGGACTCTCCGCCTTCGCCTTGATATCTCTGGTGTACGAGAATAAGAGAAAAAATGAGAAGGAACGGTGGTATTTGGCTGTTTTACCTTCAGCCCTTTTCATATTTCTATACTTAGCTTTTAATGGAACATCGATATGGTTTCCATATTTATTCGACCTTTACGGGTTAATATTCGCTGTTTTAATAACACTTTATCTTGGAAGTCTTTTCACATGGAAAACCTCTCTCTTATTTGTGGGGATACTAACAGTTTTTGATATAGTAATGGTTTTTACTGGGCCGATGGTTTCTGCAGCGAAGCATATTGTAAACTTGTGGCTTCCAGTTGCAGTTTCAGTTCCAACAGTTCCACCAATCATTTTAAATGGGGAAAGAGTTTCAATGCTTCTCGGTTTAGGAGACTTCTTTTTTGCAGGGCTATTAGCAATACAAACTTTTAAAAAATTTGGAAGAAACTTTTCCTTGTTATCGATTCTAGGCATGATAACATCTTTCTTTTTATTTGAAACATTCATTGTTCTCCCTTTAGGTATAGCTTTCCCCGGCACACTTATGATAATATGCGGTTGGATACCCCCAATTTTTATTAAAAAGGTGTCATCTAATGTTCGATAAAAAAACCATTTTATACGTTGTTATTCTAACCTTAGTTGGTTTTGCATTAGGTTTCACATTTGACCTAATAGTTTACAATTTAACTTATGGCAGGCTTTTCTCTTGGTTGTGGACTCTACTTTTCACGTTGGCATTTGGAATAACAGCTATCTTAACTAGGGTTCTATCAAAAAGGCAGTCTAAAGAGTAGGAGTTCTCTAACCGAAAAGTGCTCCTAACCCTTCCAATGCTTCCTCTTCTTTTTTCTTCTCTTCTTCTTCCTTCTTTTTCTTTTCTTCCTCTGTAGGTTTAGCCTTAGCCTCTTCGGTTGGAGCTGCAGTTGGCGCTGCTGGGGCAGCCATCATTGTTGGAGCGGATTTTATAGCTTCATCTATATTCACTTCCGCTAGGGATGCAACAACAGCCTTAACTCTTGCAGAGTCAGGGTTTATTCCCGCAGCTGTCAAAACTTGGGTTAAATTGTCTTCGTTTATTTCTTTTCCTGCCTTGTGAAGAAGCATTGCAGCGTAAATATATTCCATATATTTCACCTCTCATTTCAATTTTTAAGTTTTTCAGGGGGAACTCTACTACTTAAACATAACATTTCAACATAAGCTTTTCTGATTAAATCCTCAATTGTTTCCTTTGTAGGTATCGCAGCGTTCAAAGCTAAAGTGTAAGCGTCTTTATGGGCCAGTTGAATTAAAATCTGTGTATTTTCCTTTGTTGGGAAAGCTATACTTAATGATAATGCAAAAGATTCAACGTAAACTTTCTCAATTTTCATCTTAGTTTCCTCAAGGTCTATCTTAAGCTGGTCTTGGCCTATTATAATTCCATCGTCATATGCAACCTTCAAAACCAATCCAGCTTCAACAGGTTTTATTCCAAGTTTCGACAGGACATTTGCCAATCTTTGGGATATAACTTCTCCTTTTTTAGCAACTAAGGTGTCTTTGCTAATCCAAACGCTTCCAGATTCAATTTTCGTCGGTAAACCCACAGCATTTAATTGGCTTATTATCGGCCCTGGAGGCTGCCCAGTGTTTCCAGCTGGAACTATGATATCCATCGCTGCTATGTCTCCAGCTTTCGCTGTTGTCATAACTTTTCCTTGCTCCAAAAGTAAAGACAGCTTGAATGGATTTATATCCGTGAATAGGAAAATGTTTGACCCGGTTAAATATTCTTTAAGCTTTTGAAGTTCAGGTTTCTCTTTACATTCATCAATGGCTCTCTTCATTATAGTGTTCTTCACAACTCTCATGTAAACCTTGTCTGCGAGGTTTTTCTTAAACTCTTGAAGTTGCGCTGCTCTAACCTTCTGTAAGCTAGCTATCCCCACAACCTTATAACGAGTAAGCAACTTCTTTATCTCTTCAACTTCTCTGATTTTCTCTTGCAAAATATATTGAGACGGCATTTTTCTTCCTTCTACACTTGTATTTTCACCGGAGCGCTCATAGAGGTTTTAATGTAAGTTGACTTGATGTTTTTAATTCCCCTTTTAAGTTTTCCCTCTAAAGCGTTTAAAACTGCTTGAATGTTAGCAGCTATCTCCTCATCTGGCATTTTCTCCGTTCCAACACGACACTGAATAACTGGCTGATTCCTCATTCTAACCATAATCATTTTCCGATATTTCTTTAACATAGCTGCTATATCCGCTGTCGGCGGAACAGGGATAGGCATTTTTCCCCTTGGACCGAGAACCGGACCCAAAATCTTTCCGACGGTGGGCATTAAAGGAGCTTCAACTAGGAAAAAATCATATTCATTACCAAGTCTCCTTAATTCCTTTTTCTTGCCAGCTAACCCTTCAAGTTCCCCCCTTTCTATGACGCGGTCAGCTTTAGCCCTTTTAGCTTTTAAGGCTAATTCTCCAGATGCTATAACACAAATCTTATTCGGCTTCTCAGAAATCTGATGTGGTAATTCTATTTGCTGCCTAATCCTCCCTTCAGGAGATTTCATATCTATATCTTTAAGGTTTATAATTAACTCTACTGATTGGGTGAAATTTCTTTTTTTAGATTTCTCCTTTACTTCTCGAACAGCATTGAGTATTACCTTCTGGTTAACAGGCATTTTTAAACCTCGCTTCAATGAGGAATGGAAGGCAATTATAAAAATGTTGTCTTAATCACCTGTTTTACTAAATATTTCGTCATATTTTCCTTCATCAATTTCCTTTTGAACTTCACGTGGATCTTTGCCTTCAACAGTGACTCCCATGCTTACGCAACTTCCTAAAACTTCCTTGGCAGCAGCTTTCAAAGTTTTCGATAAAAGTTCTGGACGTTTAAGTTTAGCTATCTTCAAAACTTGTTCCAATGTAAGGTTTCCAACTTTTTGTGTGTTAGGGGTAGCTGAACCCTTCTCGATTTTTAATTCACTTACAATTAAAGCTGAAGTTGTGGGTGTTCCAACTTCAACCTCAAATTCTTTAGTTTCAGGGTCAACTGTAACCTTAACTGGAACTTTCATTCCACCGTAATCTTTCGTTAACTCATTTATTTTGTTCACAACTGCTAAAACATTTACACCTAGAGGACCTAAAGCTGGACCTAAAGGAGGCCCAGCTGTAGCTTGCCCCCCGCTCACTAATAGTTCAATAACTTTCTTTTCAGGCATTATCCCTCACTTCCACTTTTCGCTTTCTCAACAAGTTTAACATAATCAGAATGAACAGTTATTGGTAGAGTAAATGTTGCCTCTAAAAGTTCAAGAGTAACCTCCTCTTTAGTTCTATCTATCCTTGTTATTTTCGCCCTCATCCCTTTAAACGGTCCACCAGTAATTTCAACAATATCGTTTTCACCAAGCTCTGCAATTACTGGTTTCCGAACAATGTATCTTTCAACTTCTGAAAAGCTAACAATTCCAGGAACCCTTGTTCTAACATGCTTTATACCAGCTATCGCCTTCTCAACAAAATGTGGACCGTCAGCTTCCACAAAAATGTAGCCTCTTAAAACTTCCGGCACAAGGATTGCCTTTATAGGTATATTGTTCATCTCAACTCTAGCTGCTAGAAGTTTGGCTACATTTTTCTCTTGTCCAGTTGTTGTCCTCACAGCGAAAATCATTGTTGAAGGTTGTTCTTTTTCTTTCTCTTTTTTCTCCATTAATTTTTCTTCCTTTAAATTCCAGACTGTAGAAAGCCTCCTATTAAATTTATTATATATCCTATTAAACCTACAATTCCTATACCTATGAAACAAATTTTTATCGAGAGCCAAAGCTCGCTTTTCCCAGGTTTTATTGCAAGTTTGAGGGTTCTTGCACATTGGGAAAGGAATGATTTTAATCCCAAGCTTTATCCTCCGTAATTGGTTTTTGATTTCGAGCGCCTTTTATAATAAATTTCTTTCTCTATTAACTTTTCTCCTGCTTAAATGTTAAACTTTCTCGTAGGGTAACCCTAGTTCCTCAAGCATGGTTAAAATTTGATTTTTATATATTCCTTTAATTCCTTTCCAATCTAAAACTGCACATTCAACTTTCTCCATAGTTTTTCTGATACACTGTTTAAGCATTTCAATTTTTAAATTAGGAATAACATATTTCGGAATCATATGTCCAAAAGCTACTTCACTGTTTAAGGCTAACTTACTGAACTTTCGATTATAATGAGGACCTCCAATTCCTAAAACAACCTTAACGTTATCTTTCTTAAAATTTAAAACAGCTTCCATAGTTGCAATGGCGACAGCTTCAGCGGCTTTTGAATCTTTCCACTGTTCAAGTGAACTTCCTAACTCTGTGAACATTGCTGGCACATTCAGGGAGGGGCCATGATGTGTGCATTCGTAAGAAACTTCATAACTCAGATTTTTCTCTTCCTTCAACTTTTCCATGACTTTTAGGGCGTATCTCATAGCGTTCGCTGGAGAAACTGAAACTTTCCATGGTTCTCCTCCAAGTTTTGCTTCTCCAGTTAGATTTCCAGGTGTATGAACTGAAAGAGTTGGTATACCGCTAGCACTGCTGTGTCTTGAAATGAAAACAACGAGTTCAATGTTTGGTGAAAAATCTGTTATGTTTTGGGCGTAAACACTTTCCTCATTTAAAGTTACAAGTTTCACTTCCCGGTTATTAATTTTTAATTCATAAATCGGATTTCCATCAAACTTTTCCTTTAATCTTTCAAAATTATAATGATTCAAAATTTTTTCAGCTATATTTAAACTGGCAACATCCTTTTTTGAAGCTGCAATTAAAATCATTTTCAGAGTCCCTTCAAAATTAACTTAATTTTAAACTTTAAAAACTTGCTTAACTTTTAAGAAAGTTTATAATCTGATAAAATTACTTTCAGTTAGTGTAAAGGTGTTTAAACATGCATATGATTAATTTTAAAAACTTCTCCGGTGAGGCTCTCATCGAGATAATTGATAAAGCAATTGAAATTAAAAATAACCCTGAGAATTACCGTGAAGCTTTGGATGGTAAATCATTGGCTATGATATTTCAAAAGACCTCAACAAGGACCAGAGTTTCCTTTGAGGTTGCAATGACTCAGCTTGGTGGTCATGCTCTTTACATTGATTGGAGAACAACAAACTTCACCATAGCTGACATTTATGATGAAACTCAATATTTGTCAAGGAATGTTGATTGCATAATGGCGCGGTTAAAGAAAAATGCTGATTTGCAAGTTATGGCTGAAGCCTCACAAGTTCCAGTGATAAATGGATGTGATGAAAAATACCATCCAACTCAAGCCATTGCAGATTTAATGACTATGAAAGAAAAGAAGGGTAAACTGAAAGGTTTAAAACTCGTTTATATAGGTATTCATAATAACGTCTGCAACAGCTTAATAGAAGGCTGCACAAAAACAGGAGTTAAAATAATAACAGTTACACCAATCTTTAATGAACCTTCAAGAGATAACGACCTGCTTAATGAAGCGAAAAGGACAGGATTATATGAAACAACTTTAGATGTTAAACAAGCTGTTAAAGACGCTGACTTCGTTTATACTGACACTTGGGTTGACATGGAATTCTTTCTTGATCCAAAATATAAGAAGGAAAAAGAGAGGAGAATGAAAATTATGATGCCTTACCAGATAAACAGGGAGTTACTTAAAGGAAGCAACGCTTACATAATGCATGACATGCCAATTCATAGGGGTTATGAAATAAGCTCAGAAATGATTGAAAGCCCCCAATCAATCATATATGAGCAAAGCGAGAACAGATTATATTCCGCTAAATCCATCCTATTAAAACTTTTAGGAAAATGCTGACAAACCGAAAAATTTATAAAAACTTTTTAATCGGAAAATCTCGAAGAGGATAGAAAGTCGTATGTCTGGTTGGCTGGGGAGAAACCTTTCAACCAACCGGAATTCGACGGTAACTGTGGGTGTTCAAGATGGGCATCCACGTTATCGCCGAGTTTCTCGGCGTAAATTCGGAGAAAATTTCGAAAGTGGAGAAAATTCGAACCATTTTGGATAGTGTTGTCTCTAAATCCGGTCTCCACGTGATTTCTTCAAGTTTTCATCAGTTTGAACCTCAAGGGGTTTCAGCTGTCTACCTTTTAAGCGAATCTCATCTAAGCGTTCACACATGGCCTGAATACGGTTACGTTGCCCTAGACATTTTTACGTGCGGAGATGACGATAATATAGCATTAAAAGCCTTTGACCTGTTAGTTGAAGCCTTCGAACCTGAAATTGTTGAGAAGAAAATTTTGAGGAGAGACCTCTATGAGAGAAGTGGAAGTTCAAATACTTAACGAATTAGCTGAATCCAAAAAAACTTTTTGGGAGCTTCTAGACAAAAATCATAACACCTTGAAGATTTTTCTCCAATCCTTAAACAACCTCTATGAATCTGGACTTGTAGCCGCAGATAAAGAAGGGTTATACTTAACGAATAAGGGATTAAAAGAAGTCAACAGGAAAAGTTTGGATTTTAAAGGTGAAATCTGCAGTGAATGTGAAGGAAAGAGGATTCTGCCAGCTGGAAAGTTTAAGGAAACTTTAACACGTTTTAATGAAATTGTTAAAGAAAGACCCTTGCCAACTTTAGATTTCTTTCAAGGTTATATGCGGGAATACGATGTAATTGCAAGGGTAGCTTTAATGCATTTTTATGGTGATCTTGCGGACAAGGATTTCATACTTGTCGGAGATGACGATTTGTTAAGTGTAGCCTTATCTTTAACAGATTTACCCTCAAGAATTTTAGTTTTAGATGTTGATGAACGACTTGGAAATTTTCTCCGAAAAATTAACAAGGAATACGGCTTTGACATTGAATTTCAAAAGTATAATGTTTCCGATCCATTACCAAGCAATCTAACTGGAAATTTTGACGTTTTTTCCTCTGAACCTTTAGAAACTTTAAGCGGATTGAAAGCTTTTATTTGCAGAGGAATTGCATGTTTAAGGGAGGATGGTGTAGGATATTTTGGATTAACAAACGTTGAAGCCTCCTATAAGAAGTGGATTGAAATAGAAAAAATGCTTACGGAAATGAACTGTGTCATTACGGATATAATTCGAGATTTTTCAAAGTATCCACTTAATTATGAAACAATAAACTATGAAAAGTTTGCTTCAAAATTAAAGTTTCCCGTTAAAAAGAATCCTGGAATCCTTTGGTACAAGTCA
Source organism: Candidatus Bathyarchaeota archaeon (assembly GCA_003601875.1). Classification (GTDB taxonomy): domain Archaea; phylum Thermoproteota; class Bathyarchaeia; order Bathyarchaeales; family Bathycorpusculaceae; genus PIYF01. The sequence continues at coordinate 9,079 of PIYF01000019.1, forward strand.
TCTTTATTTAGATTCAAAATTTTAGGTAAAGCGAAACTTGCTGTGGCAGCTGATGAGAAACTTCAAATCACATGGGTTGATAAAGAAGAGGATTTGACCTATCCACTTTTTTACTAAGTCAACTGTAAGTTGAAGGGAGGAGATTTTCATTAAAATTAGAAAAGCCTCTCTGGAAGATGTTCCAAGGATTGTTCAGCTTTCCGAAAAGCTTGGGAAAGATGAAAGTCTAAGGGATCCTATGATGCTTCCTATAAGTGAATTTCAGAATCCTGATTGGATTATAAAAAATGTGAGGAAGGAGAACGCTGCTGTTTTTGTTGCTGAAGATAATGGGAAAATTGTTGGTTACTCTTTAGGATGGATTGGTCAACCTTGGGGCTATAAAGGAAAGA
>PIYF01000019.1:9549-14270 GCA_003601875.1 Candidatus Bathyarchaeota archaeon
AGCTCTTTCAAAAGCCCTTATTGAATGGTTTAAAGAGAAAAATGTTGAATGTATAGAGGCTGATGTATACTCTGGAAACGAAGAGTCCTTAAAAATGTTCAAAAAATTGGGATTTAAAGAAGTTTCAAAAAGGTTGAGGATTATTCTCAAAAAATGAACTTATTTCAGAAGCATTTGAACAAATTTTTCAGGGTTAAACTCTTCTAGATCATCGTATTTCTGTCCTGTTCCAATGAAAATTATCGGTTTTTTCGTTGTATATATAACGCTTAAGGCTGAACCTCCCTTAACGTCTGCATCTACCTTTGTAAGTATTGTTGCGTCTATTCCGATGCTTCTATTAAATTCTTCAGCCTGCATCACTGCATCATTTCCAGTTAAAGAGTCAACTGTTAAAATTGTCAAGTCTGGATTAACAACTCTCTTAATCTTTGCAAGTTCGTTCATTAAATTCTTGTTTGTTTGTATTCTTCCAGCAGTATCTATTAAAACAACGTTTATTCCATGGGATTTTGCATGATTTATAGTGTCATAAGCTACAGCTGCAGGATCAGCTCCGTAAGCATGGGTGATCATTTTTACACCTAAACGTTTTGCATGTTCTGAAAGCTGTTCAATTGAGCCTGCACGATAAGTGTCGCTGCACGCTAAAACCACTGAATAACCTTTTTTAGTTAGAAATTTTGCAACCTTAGCTATGGTGGTGGTTTTTCCGGTGCCATTTATCCCGACAAAAACTATGACAAACGGTTCTTTCTTCTTTCTTTTCTCTTCAATACCTTTTAGGAGGTCAATTTTGTCTTTTGTAAGCATTACTTCCAATAAAACTGAATACAGGTTTTCTTGAATAATTTTTCTTCTATCTTCAAGTCTTTTAACTTGAACTCCATCCAAACGTTTCTCAATTTCATCACAAATTCTTTCCGCAACTGGAACAGCAACATCGTTTTCTATAAGGTTTAATTTGAACTCTGAAAGTAGTGGGCGGAGTTTTTCAGCTTTAAGCTTCACAGTGGTTATTTTATTTACGAATTCACTAAACCTTGATTTAAGCTTCTCAAACATTTCCCCTTGCTTTCCCCTTCTGTAACTCGGCAGCCAACTTTTCAAACCTTCCCTTATCAACGTTTAATCTTTCAGTTACTTGAGTAAACTGTTTTTGAAGTGAATCTCTAGCTTTTTCAAGGTCTTCTAAACGTTTTTTAATTATTTCCTTTGCTTCTCCAAAAGTTTTTTCTACAGAAACTCCCGCTCCCATCCCAACTATCACCTTGTCAGCGCTTTCAAGTTTTGCTTTAATGTAAGAACTCCCACCTATTGGAACGAGGAGCTCAGCTTTTCCTTTCTCTTTCTCTAAACCCTCTAAAGTTTTACTTGCATAAGTTAAGTCTGCTATTACAGCATTCACCATGTTTAACCTTGACTGTAAGTTTTCAGCTGATTGTTCCAGAACCCGCATTTCAACGCTAAGTTTTCGAAGTTCCTCTTCAACTTTTCTTGACAATGCTCTCTTCTCCAAACATTTTTCTTAGAAGAGGATCCTCAACTTCGCTTAAGGGAACCTCTTCAACTTTTATTATTTTGATGTGATAACGTTTAATGCGATGTTTGCTTCCTAAATCTGTGTAAACCTTTTCAACTGCATGTTCAGGTTTAACAGCTGGTATTTCCTTTCGGAAGCGTGTTTTCAAATTTGGTTTTCGAATTTCTCCAATTACCCTGAAAATTTTCACTGTGCTCATCTTCCCTCACAACATCAAAACAAACCAGTTATAAATAACTTTACTCTTCTGTAACTTCTAAAACGTTTCCAATTATAAACATTTCAGGTCCTGTTGTAAGGGAACCAGCAACTGCTGCATGGCGGTTTCCAATTAACCCTGTTCCAATGTAGGGGATTCCGCAGTTTATTGTGCCTACGTCAACTTGAACTTTAAAAACGTCTTCCAGAAGCTTCCTTTCTGAATCTTTAAGCAATGGATGTGCAAGAACACCTTTGTTTGTTGCGATGGCTAGAGATCCAACGTAAGGTAAACCTGCAATTTCACCTGGAACAGCTTCGACGTCTAATGTTTCCTCAATTTTTTTAACCTCAGATTTCTTAAGCCTTGGGTCAACTATGGCGCCGTAATCATTTGCCAGAATCATGTTTCCATATGCTGTTTTCTTTGTTTCCATAACTGTTATGTTTCCATCTTTAAAAACTGATTTTATTGTTTCTATTTCTTCTTCCTTAACATAGTGGGGAAGTAGTATACCGTTTGAGTTTGCACATGATAGGGCTCCTATGAGAACTGATTCTCCTATATTTGTATGGATAAGTTTAACTTTTAACCATCTAGCTAGTCTTTCAGCTTTCTTTAAGGGAACGTATTTTGGAACTATAACAATTTTGTCTGTTGCAAGGGAATAAACTCCTATGCTTGCGCTTCCAACAAGACTTGACAAGTATATTGCCAAATCAGTCTCCTTCAGCTAGAAAAACCGTTATGTTTCCATCTTTATCTTTTGCTGCTCTAACACGAATTTTCCTCGGAGGTTTCCCTATCCCTCTTCTCCAAACAGCCTCGTTAACTTCATTGCTTATAATTAGTTTTCTTTCCTCTTCTTCCTCTTCTTCGGAGACAGCTTCAAATTTCATGTGTCTTTTAACGAAATCCCTGATTATGCGAATGGCTTTAGGGGCTCTTCTCTTAGAGGGAACAATCCATGCTTTACCCAAAGGTATAGTGTAGATTCTTTCTTCGACAAACTCTTCCTCTTCCTTTTCTCTTAAAGGCTTAATTTCCTCAGTCTCAGCTTCTTCCTCTTCCAATTCTTCTTTTTTCTCTTCTGTTGGCGTTTCCTCTTCTTCAGCTTTCTTTTCCACTGTTTCCGTCTTTTCTTTTTCTTCCTGTTCAATTTCTTTCTTCAAAAGTTACACTCTCCTTTAAGCCTTCAATTTTCTACTTCTCCAAGGCCTCATCTTTGGATGTCTTCTAAATTTTCCAACAGTTTTAGCTATGACCCATGATGGAACAGGTTTCTTTTGTTTTCCAGCCTTAGCCAGCCTTCTCTTCTTTGCTGCTGGTTTATTTCTCGCCATTTTATAACCTTCTTATCTTTATCTCTCTTTTATTTGCTTGAAGTTGTATGAGTATTTGTTTTAACTGTCCATCTGAAATGGGTATTGGAATTCTCCTTTGCTGTGCAAGTTGGATTAATTGTAGTTCAAGTTGGGATGTGAATTCCGGTTTAACCATTTTAAGGTTTGCTAAACGTTGTCTTGCTTCTGGTGAAAGAATTCTTCTAAGTAAGGCTTGTTTTTGCATTTCAAGTTGCTGTTCAGCTTGAGCTTTCCGCTGTTCCTCAGCGATTCTACGTTGAAGTTCAAGAAGTTTTCTTCTGCGCAGTTCTTCTAATTCTTTGTCTGACATTTTTATCCCTCATATTTTTTCAGTTCTGGATTTTCCTTTAACATTTCTTTCCCAACTTCTTCAGCTATCAACTTCAAGATTTTTCTCCCTTCCCTTGTCACTCTTCTTCCACGGTTCTGAAATTTTTCAATGAATCCAGCTGCCTCTAACTGTTGGAGAGCTTTTCTTATTATTGCACCGCCAGCTTTCGCTGCATGTTCAGGTCTTACTCCATAATCCTTTCTTCCACCGTATTCACTTCGCAGTCTTTCAATGCCTATTGGACCGTGAATGTAAATTTTTCTCATTAGGGAGGCACAGCGGATATACCACCAATCTGGGTTTTGTGGTGGTCTCTGAACGTGAGTTCCTGTTTTCACAATGTTCGCCCAGACAGGTGGTTTTACATCGTCAACGTTTTCCTTTAAATAATGGGCTAACTTTTCTATGAATTTTGATGCTGGAACATCATGTGGAGTCAGCAATTCCATTCTCCTTTTATTTTTCCCTTCAGTAAAATCTTGAAGCCTAATATTAAAAGTTATGCTAATTCTTTCTACGTTTATACAGTATGAATGTATGTCCCCTAACTTCAATTAGGTTGGAGTCTGTTTTTTCAGCGATTTCTGAAGCCACGGATTTTGCATTTAACCCTTGAAGTGAACTTTTTAACATTTTAACCTTAACCATCTCTTTATCCTTCAATTGTCTCTCAATCTCGCTTAAAAGGTTCCCTGAAATTTTTGCTTTTCCAATTCTAACAGTGGGTTTCTCTCCACTTAACAATTTTTTTATTCTACGTTTCAATTTTGGAGAAATTTCATTCAAATTTTCACTTCTCCTTCTTTCGCAATGGAATCCTCATCTTTCCACCGCAATTCAAACAGGTTATAACCACGTGGGGTTCCCTCCGCTGTTTAATTCTCACTCGAGAGTTAAACCCAGGTAAAATAAAGCTTTTGCAATGTCTACAAACAAGTCTTCTATATTCTTTTGGCAGTCTAACTCTTGCAGCCATGGCAACCTTCCTCGCAATATCAACGTAACGTTGAGCAAGAGGATAATCTTCATGAACAATTTTCTTAGCTAAATAGAAAAGTTTTCTAACACGCTGCAAAGCAATACGTTTAGTCACAGCATTCAATTTATCAACAATCGAGCCTATCACATCAACCAATAAAAATGTAACGAAAACTGCACCTAATTTCAACATTGTTAGTGCGGGGGGTGGGGTTCGACCCCACGCAGCCCTACGGCAGCAGGTCCTAAGCCTGCCTCCTTTGACCACTCGGACACCCCCGCAATCTAAGCCTAATTTTAAACAAA
>PIYF01000020.1 GCA_003601875.1 Candidatus Bathyarchaeota archaeon
ATTTTGGGAATAAAATGTCGTGAAGGGGTTATTTTAGGAGCTGAAGAAACAGTTGAACCCTTAGAGGAAGCTGAAACTTCATGGAAAATCTTTAAAATAGATCAACATATTGGAGCAGCTATCGTGGGGTTAAGCTCTGACGCTAGAATCTTAATAGACCAAGCAAGAATATATGCTCAAAGCAATAGGTTGACTTATGATGAACCAATAGATGTTGAAGTTGTGACAAAGAGAATTTGCGACATAAAACAGTTATATACGCAGCATGCCGGCGTCAGACCCTTCGGTGTGGCATTAATATTCGGCGGAGTTGACAAAACTGGTCCACGTTTATTTGGAACTCATCCAAGCGGAACATATAGAAGTTACAAAGCTACTGCTCAAGGTGCAGGAAGAGAAACAGTAATTAAAATATTAAAGGAAGAATACCGGGAAGACCTAAGCCTTGACGATGCAATAAAACTTGGAATAAAATGTTTAACAAAAGCTTTAGAAGCTAGACAACTGCCTCTAAGAATAAAAATAGCAGTAATTCCAGTGGTAACTAAAAAATTGGAGTTGTTAAACGACGAAAAGATTGAAGCCTACAGGAAAGAGCTGGGTTAGGCAGTGAAAAAGTATGGGTGAAAAATACACAATTGCAAGGCTTACGAAAGGAAATGAAAAATTCGAAATTCTTGTGAAGCCTGAAAAAGCATTAAATTATCGGATGGGAAAAATTTCAGCTGTAAGTGAAGTTTTAATAACTGAAACGATTTTTTCAGATGCAAACAAGGGAACAAAAGTTTCAGAAGAAACTCTCCGCAAAACATTTGGAACAACAGACTCTTTGAAAATAGCTGAAACCATACTTAAAAAGGGAAATCTTCAATTAACAGCAGAACAACGCAGGAAAATGATCGAAGATAAAAAGAAACAGATAATAGCCTTCATATCACGACAGTGTGTCGATCCTAAAACAAACCTTCCCCATCCACCATTAAGAGTGGAACAAGCCATGCAACAAATCCACTATTCAATAGACCCCTTCAAATCAGTGGAAGAACAAGCAAAAGAAATAATCAAACTGTTAAGAACTGTTCTACCATTAAAAATGGAGCAAGTAATAGTTAGGGTTAGAATACCCGCTGAATATGCAGCCAAAGCCTATGGAACAGTTAAGGGTTTTGGAACAATAAAAAATGAAGAATGGCGTGCTGACGGTTCATGGTATGGAACCATAGAAATGCCAGCAGGTCTCTATGGTCCCTTCCTTGAAAGAATAGGAGAAGTAACGAAAGGAAGTGCTGAAGCAAAAATAGTTTCATAAATAATTTGAGAGGTGAATCATATATGCCTACATTTTTTGAAAGAAGACAACTTGTAACCCCCGGCGACCTAATCGCTGAGGGACAGTATTTGCCAGGTGAAAACACGTATAAAGAGGACGATAAAATTTACGCCTCAAGAATAGGTCTTGTAGAATATGAAGATAAGAAGGTGAATGTTGTAGCTTTAAGAGCTTTTTACATCCCAAGAGTAGGTGACACGGTTATAGGAACAGTTATAGACGTCGGTTTTAACGGTTGGACTGTTGATATAAATTCTCCATACCTGGCAAGCCTAAAGGCTTCAGATGTTTTAGGCAGACCGTTTAAACCTCAAAAAAATGACCTTTCAAAATTTTTAGACGTAGGAGACCTTTTAATCGCAAAAATAACCTCATATGATAGAGCTCACAATCCACAATTAACAGTCAGCGAACCTGGATTAGGGAAAATAACCCGAGGACAAGTTATGAAAATAACTCCGACAAAAATTCCAAGAGTTATTGGTAGGAAAGGTTCAATGATAACGATGATAAAACAGGAAACTAACTGCCACATAATCCTCGGACAAAACGGAGTTATTCTAATCACAGGGAAAAAACTTGAGGATGAAGAGTTAGCAATGATGGCTATCTACAAAATTGAGGAAGAATCCCACACTGTTGGTTTAACAGACCGTATAACCAAAATGATTAGGGATGAAAAAGCCAAAAGAAAGGAGGGAAATAAAAGTGAATGAGAAAATTGAAAAGCTGATTAATGATAAAGGTTTAAGGTTAGATGGGAGAAAACCTGAAGAGTTAAGACCCATCAAAATCGAAGTCGGAGTCTTATCAAACGCTGATGGATCAGCATATATTCAGCAAGGGAAAAACAAAATTTTAGCAGCAGTATATGGTCCAAAAGAACTGCATCCTAAACATTTAGCTCTTCCAGACAGAACCGTCTTAAGATGTAGATATCACATGGCACCCTTTTCAGTTCAAGAACGAAAGTCACCGGCTCCTTCACGAAGGGAGATAGAGCTTTCAAAAGTGATAAGGGAAGCTCTTGAACCAAGCCTCTTCCTTGAATATTATCCACGAACAGCCATAGATATTTTCATCGAAGTTTTGCAGGCGGATGGTGGAACTAGATGTGCAAGTATAACAGCAGCATCCCTCGCGTTAGCTGACGCTGGAATTCCGATGCGCGATTTGGTTGCTGCTTGCGCTGCTGGAAAAGTAGATGATACAATAGTGGTGGATTTGATGGATGCTGAAGACAAGAAGGGTACAGCAGACGTTCCAGTTGCATTAATGCCTAACTTTAACGCTATAACCTTGCTTCAGATGGATGGAGATTTAACAATGAAAGAGTTTGAAAAAGCTTTTAACATGGCTTTAGAAGGATGTAGAAAAATTTACACACTTCAAAAGGAGGCTTTAAAAGCCAAATATCTAAATGTAAAGGAGGTTGAAGAGTGATGTCTTCAATTATTGTGCGTGTAAAACAGAAACAAATTTCCCAGCTTGTTTCAAAAGGTAAAAGACTTGATGGAAGAGGATTAACAGATTATCGAGAAATAAAAATTGAGCAGGGAGTAGTTGAAAAAGCTGAGGGTTCAGCGCGAGTCCTTTTAGGTAAGACAGAAGTTATGGCTGGAGTGAAACTTGAAATTGGCCAACCATTCTCAGATACGCCAAACGAGGGAGTTTTAACAGTTAACGCTGAACTTGTTCCCTTAGCTTCCCCAACCTTTGAACCTGGACCACCAGATGAAAATTCTATAGAATTAGCTAGAGTTGTAGATAGGGGGATAAGAGAATCAAAAGCCATAGAATTAGAAAAGCTATGTATAGAACCTGGAAAAAAGGTGTTCGTAGTCTTTGTTGACATATACGTTCTTAACCATGATGGAAACCTAATAGATGCTTCAGCTTTAGCAGCTACAGCCGCTCTACTCAACACGAAAATGTTTAACTATGAAATTGAAGATGGTGAAGTTAAAATAAAACCTGGATTCTCTCCGCTTCCAATAAGGAAGCATCCGGTAGCAATAACCTTTGCAAAGATAAACAATACACTTATTGTGGATCCGTGGCTTGAGGAAGAGCAAACAATGGATGCTAGACTTACAATAACCGTTGATGATGAAGGTAAAATATGCGCTATGCAAAAGGGTGGAAGTGGATATTTCACACCGAAACAAGTATTAGAAGCGGCTAAAATAGCTAAAGAAAAGGCTGAAGAAATAAGGAAAAAATTGAATTGGTGAAGAAATGGGAAAGAAAAAAACAGTCACAATTCGTGGGCTGGGAGCCCGTTACGGTTCAACAGTTAGGAAACGATATGTAAAAATAGTTGACGAAATGAAGACGCCGCATAGATGTCCCCAATGTGGTTTTCAAAGGGTTAAAAGAATAAGCGTAGGCGTATGGCAATGTAGAAAATGTGGTTTCACATTCACCGGTGGAGCCTATACACCAATAACAAAACTTGGGATAGTTGCAAAAAGGGTGGCGAAGGGAACACCTAGCGAAACCTAATAACTCACATTTAAGTGAATAGTTTTTGACTGAAAAAACAGTTTTATTGACAACCTCTCGAAGACCAACAAAAAACATGAGAACCTTTTGTAAGGATTTTTCCCACAGCATTCCAAATGTTATACGAACAAATAGGGGTAAACTCAGTTTAGACGGTGTAGCAGAAAAAGCCTTAGAACTTAACCTTAAAAAAGTAATTATTGTTGATAGATGGAAGGGTGGACCAGGCAAACTAAAATTTTTCGAAGTAACAGAGAAAGGGTTAAACGTTCTTCCACCAACTGTCTACATAAGAAGTGTTAAGCTTCGCAGAGATTTTGGCAATATGCCACGTGGAAGAAGAGTAAAATCTGTTTCAATTAAAGAGTTACACGGGTCTTTGGATGTCCAAAAACTTGGAAAAGCGTTTTCGGAATTTTTTGAAATTCCAATTCTATCGTTACGTGAAGCAGCCAACCGAGGTTTCGACGCTTTAATGGAAATAGCAGATGAGGCTAATTGCATAAATTTAACATTTAGACTTATTCCAGAACTCATTGAAGTTGGTCCTCAGCTTAAAATTTCTCATTTAATTTGGGAGTCTGCAAAATGAAAGCTGAGGCTGTTGTGCGTTTAAGTCTTCCATCAGAAAAATTTTTAGAGGTTTTTTTAGAAGCTTTAGAACCAGAAGTTAAGAAGCCTCCAACAATAAGATCGAAGGCTAAAATTGAAGGGAAAGGGAAAAAATTGATTTTGAGGATTGAGTCTCGAGACACAACGGCTTTACGGGCGTCAATCAACGCTTATTTGAGATGGATAAACTCCATGTTGGATGTTCTAAAAGTTTTAGGTCAGTAATCCTTTTTAGAAAACGCTAATTAATGGCTTTAACGTATTGCAGTGCGATGGAAGGAGAAAAATGAGTGATGAAATTTCAAAACTTCCACCTCAAGTTCAGGAGCGGTTATTAAGGTTTCAGCAACTTCAGCAAACCTTACAATCAGTACTCACCCAAAAACAACAAGTTGAACTGGAATTAACAGAGGTTGAACAGGCTTTAACAGAACTTCAGAAACTTGCTGACGACGCTGTAATCTATAAATCCATAGGCTCCCTTTTGGTTAAAACCGAAAAAGCCAAGGTTACTGCAGATTTAAATGAACGGAAAGAACTGCTTAACATGAGGGCAAACGTGCTTGGAAAGCAGGAGGAACGCATTCGCGGTCAACTTAAAGAGTTGCAAGCTAAACTTCAGCAGGACTTAGGTGTAACTCCAGCCCGTTCATAATCATGGTGGAAAACGTGGAAGAGATAGGGATACCTAAACTTACAACACGGCAGATTGAAAAACTTTGTTTAACCGCTGAAAAAGCAGCTAGAGAATACATTTTATCCAGAATCCCTGAGAAAAGAATTGAAACATTGAACATAAGTGTTGAAACGGAAGGTGTAAAACCAGTAGCTGTGACGGTTGACATTGAAATTTCCCTTTCACCGTTAATGAAAAACTTTGACGTGAAACGCTTAGTGGATGAAGCTGTTAAAAAAGCCTTCAATTCAGCTGAAGAATATTTAAGGGATCTTAAATGCCAATTGAAGAAATAATGAGAACCTTTGATGATGTTAACGCTAAAAAAGTTGTTTTACTCTGTCACCATAACGCTGACCCAGACGCCATATGTTCTGCTTACGCCTTTTCAAACTTAATTAAAAACCTTAAACCTGAAATAACCGTTGAAATAGGGGCTTCTCAGGGAGTAAGCAAACTTTCAAAACATATTCTTAAATATTTGCCAATAAACGTGGAGATGCAGCCAAATGTGGATGAAGCAGATGTTATAGTGCTTTTGGACACAAACACAATTCAACAACTTAACAATTTAGCTGAAAAAGTTAGGGATTCAAAAGCTCCCATAATAGTGATTGATCATCATGCAGCTCACCCTGAAACTGAAAAATTAGCTAAAATCTGCATAACGGATGAGAATTCTTCCTCAACATGTGAAATTGTTTATGGATTTTTTAAAAAGTTAAAGGTTAAACCTAATGAAGCTGTGGCTAAAGCCCTCTTTTTGGGAATAGCCTTTGACACACGCCATTTTGTTTTGGCAGGTTCTTCAACTATAAAGACGGTTTCTGAATTAGTGGATTTTGGTGTGGATGTTAAGAAAACATTGTCTCTTCTCTCTTTACCCATGGATTTTTCTGAGAGAGTTGCAAGGTTAAAGGCTTGTAGAAGAGTTAGACTTTTTAGGATAGGTGAATGGCTTGTAGCTTTTTCTCATGTAAGCGCCTATCAAGCTTCAGCCGCTAGGGCAATAATAGATTTAGGTGCACATGTTGCAGTTGTAGTTGGACAGAAAGATGATAAACTTGAGATAAGTATGCGTTGCACAAACGAGTTTCATGAAAAAACGGGAATTCATCTTGGAAGAGACATAGCTAAACCTTTAGGTGATTATCTTAACGGAATGGGAGGCGGACATTCAACAGCCGCTGGAGTTAACGGTGTAGGAGAAATTGAAACATGTTTTAAACGTTGTTTAAGGCTTTTAAAAGAGAAAATATTAGCTTTGGTGAAATGAAATTTAAACCTAAATATGAGTAGCTACTCTTAAATGAAAAAAGTTGTTTAAACATACGGCGTTTAAGCTATGGCGATAATTGAAACGGAAAATCTAACATATACATATCCCGGTGCGACAAATCCATCGATTAGAAATGTCTCTATAAAAATTGAGAAAGGAGAATTTGTATTAATAACCGGTCCAAGCGGATGTGGAAAGACAACCTTATGTAGATGTTTTAATGGGTTAATTCCACATTTTTATCAAGGTAAGCTGGAAGGAGAAGTCTTCGTCGCTGGTCTCAAAGTTGATGAACATTCAATCCATGAATTAGCTAAACATGTTGGATTAGTTTTCCAAAATCCCGAAAATCAACTTTTTGCTCTCTCAGTTGAAAAGGATGTAGCGTTTGGTCTTGAAAATTTAGGGGTTCCACGGGACGAAATTCGGAGAAGAGTAGACTGGGCGATGAAACTTACAGGAATTTATCATTTGAAAGATAGGGCGCCAAATGAACTTTCAGGAGGACAACAGCAACGTGTTGCTATAGCTTCCGTTTTAGCTATGAAACCGGAAATCATCGTTTTAGATGAACCTACATCCTTCCTTGATCCTTTAGGCGCTGAAAACATATTCAAGGTAATATATGAGTTAAACAGAAAGTTTGGAATAACAATAATTCTTGTTGAACATCGATTGGACTTAACAGCAAAATACGCTGATCACATAATAATAATGGATAATGGAGAAATTCTTCTTGACGGAGAAACAAGGAGTGTTTTAAATTCTGAAAAGGCTCGTTTGGTTGGGGTTGGAATTCCAAAGGCAACACGTCTCTATCAGATTCTTAAGAAGGATAGGGTAAACCTCCGCAGCACGATTCCTTTATCTTCAGATGAAATGGCAGCCATGTTAGAGGAAGTGTTGAAAAGTAAATGATAGAAGTTAAAAACGTTTATTTTACATATCCAAACGGTGTTGAAGCGTTAAAAGGGGTTTCTTTAACAATAAAAGACGGTGAATTTGTAGCCATAATGGGACAAAACGGTGCTGGGAAAACAACACTGGTAAAACATTTTAACGGTTTGTTAAAACCAACTAAAGGCATAGTTCTCGTTGACGGGGTTGACACGAGAAAGGTGAGCGTTGCAACTCTTGCAAGAAAAGTTGGATTTGTTTTCCAAAATCCTGATCATCAACTTTTCAGTGAAACCGTGGAAGATGAAATATCTTTTGCGTTGAAAAATTTTAGGTTTGAAGCTGAAACTATAAACAAAAGGGTTGATTGGGCTCTTAACCTTCTAGGTTTAACCCGATACAAGAAAACCTCTCCCTTCATGCTTAGTGGAGGAGAAAGAAAAAGAGTGGCTTTAGCATCAGTTCTCGCTTGGAACCCAAAAATTTTGATTTTGGATGAACCGACAATTGGACAGGATTATCAACAGAAGGAAAAACTACGTCACTTTATCCTACAATTAAACGCCCAAAAGAAAACCGTGATCATAGTTACGCACGACGTGGAGTTTGTAGCTGAATGCAACCCAAGGGTCATATTGATGAGTAACGGTGAAATAATCGCGGATGGCGAAGCTCGAAAAATACTTACAGATCCAAAAATTGTAACAGAAGCCTCAATAGTTCCTCCACAAATAACTCAAATATTCATTAAACTCAAGAATTACGGCTTTCCAAGGGATATCTTAGATATTTATGAAGCAAGGGAAGCAATACTTAACTCTTTGAGAAAGGGGTTTAAATGAGCGTTTTCGATGGATTAAAATTTAGAAAGGTTAAATCACCTATCCATGATTTAGATCCAAGAGTGAAATTCATTTATGTTTGCGTCATTTTTGCAATTGCGTTGATTTTTTGGGAACTTATCCCCCTTCTTATACTATTCTTAATACAACTCCCCTTTGTTCTTTTAGGTAAAGTTCAACGTCAATGGTTACGTTCCTTACGTGGAGCAGCTTTTTTAGCGATAATAATCTTTGTGACAAATTTCGTTTTCTCTTTCATAGGGGCTGGATATAGGTTTACAGCTGAAAGTTTGGAGAGTGCTTTCGCTCTCACCTTCCGCTTCGTTGTCCTTGTTGAATCCTTCTCAATATTTTTCCTTACAACATCACCTGACAATTTAAGTTTAGCTTTAGAGCAAACACGTGTGCCATACGAATTTTGCTTCGCCTTCACAACAGCCGTCCGTTTCGTTCCAGTTTTAGCTAATGAAGCTCAAACAATAATGGATGCTCAAAAAGCAAGGGGACTGGAGCTTGAACGTGGAAATTTTTTGAAAAGAATTAAAAATTACATACCAATTCTCATACCGTTAATTGTAAGCGCTATTAGACGAAGTTTAGAGCTTGCAGAGGCCATGGAGTCTCGAGCTTGGGGTGCAACAAAAAACAGGACAAACCTTTATGTGTTAAGGATGAACAAAAATGATTTCATTTTATTAGCCATAACAACTGGAATTTTAATAACTGCAGTTTATATCCGTTTATTCATCCCTATTCCATCGGTTTGCGAACTTTTAGAAATATAATTATGAACAGAAGACTTTAATATAGGGGAATTCCTAAAAATGGGTTTCTGGGAGCCTGAAACATTTGGAATGGTTGAAGGCGGCAGCTGAAGAGATAATTGCAGGAATTAAACGTTCAATAGAAGAACTTGACATGAAAGAGGTTGAACACTTCATCAAACTTTTACTTGAAGCGAAGGACAAGAAAATATTCATTGTAGGTATGGGGAGAAGCGGCTTTGTCGGAAGAGCCTTCGCTTTAAGATTGATGAACTTGGGTTTCAACGTTTACTTTTTAGGTGAAACAATTACACCTGCTGCGGGGAAAGGAGACTTGTTAATCGCCATTTCAGGAACAGGAACCACAAAAATCGTTTTAACAGCAAGTTCTGCAGCAAAGGAAATAGGAGCAACAGTTATAGCTATAACATCATT
>PIYF01000021.1 GCA_003601875.1 Candidatus Bathyarchaeota archaeon
CAAGGCTTCTTATGTTAAACTTATGTTTCCTCTTCCATACACCGTTCCTATTCTGCCAAAGATACAATCCTATAGAACGTCTTCCAAAGGATTCGAAAACAACAATGGCCTCCCACCATTTTTCACTTTTAAAAACCGTGATTGAATCTATAACTTTGTAAAAGTCTGAAATTGGAAGTTTCTCCGTTGTTTCAGTCATGTTAATCTCCAACCAAATTGTTTTTAAACTTTTAAACTTAACCTTCAAACGTAAAGTTTCCATCAGTCAGAACAGTCATTGTTGAACCGTCATCATTTAATATTTTAACTGTCGGTTTCGAAACTAGAAAGTCCATGTGATTTTTAGATTTGTTTTGTCCTCCAGGCATGTCCGTGTTATTTCCGAAGGCTATGTGAATTGTACCTAGGATTTTTTCAGCTTCCAAAAACTCTTCAACAAATCTTGCTTTTGGATTTATTCCGAAGGCGAATTCCCCTACAACGTTAGACCATTCATCCACGTTTAAAGATTCTTTAACCTTCCTCAATGTTTCAAAATCTTTTGACGTAACGTTTTGAACTTTACCCCTTTCCACCGTTATTTCAACTGGAGTGTTAATTGGTCCTATTCCACCTATAGCCATGTCGCAAACGAGTTTTCCGTTTAAGGAATCTTCCACTGGAGCTACTATTACCTCTCCTGTTGGAAGGTTCATCCACTTCATGTTTTTCCAGTCTATTTTGGTGTCTGTGAAAAATGGTCTTCCTTTAACACTTAATGAAAGGTTTGTTCCACTAGGGTTTTCAATTTTAACCTTAACGGCGTGCTTAAGTTTTTCAATGAGTTTATCTGCAAAGTTCTGCATTTTGCGGTGTTCTTCAACTGTTAATGCTAGTGCACCGTTTGTAAGCATATCCACGGTTACACCTGGACAATGTCCTAAACGTGTCTTTCGGTTTTCAGTTTCCAGCTTAATGAGTTTTATTCTGAACGGGGTTTCCTCGCGGTTTCCTCGAAGGAGATTTATGTATATGTCCGTTGTTCCTTCCGCAAGAATGTCTAAGATGTGTTGAGGAATGTCCTTTCTAAAAAACTGTGGCTCCGTCTTTAATTGTGTTAAACGCGTCTTTAAACCAAGTTTTAAGGCGCCGTTTGCGAATGCTTTACCAACATCCATCTTGACGTCATCGCAAAAAATAACTATGCTTTCACCCTTTTTTGCTTCTAAAACACAGTTTAAAGCGTTTTGGGCAGCCATCCAAGCTTCCATATTTATCCCAACAATAATTTAATTTTCACCGTGATAAAGTTTTAGAAGATAGAATTTAAGTTTCGATGCATTTATCTTCTGAAGAGTAACTTTAGCCACAGCTGAATTTGAAGCAGCTGAAAAATGATAGAGGCAGCACGCTTATATGAGAAAAGTCATGAAGGGTTAAGGCTTCGATGGATGAACATTCTTTACGAACTCGGTCAACAAGCAGGAACAAACACTATAATGTTAGTTCCAGCAGTTATGCCTGAAGCTGGATGGCCACCTGTTGGAATGTTCGGCTTTAAAGAATTACTGAAAGGACGGAAAGAAAATAAGAAAAAAGAACAAACTTAACATTTCCATCTTTTCTAACACACTGGAATTTCTCCACGAGCAAGTTTTAAGCAGAAATCATTTATGTTCTCCAACTCGTAATCTAAAACTCTTTCTATTTCCTTTTTCACTTTATCCAGCGAGTTGCCATCCTTCATTACAACCTGTGCAGCTGCAACCGTCGGCTGATCTATAGGATTTCCAATTTTACTTAAAAGCCAAACATAGGCTTCTTCAACCTCTGGAACTGCATTATGAATGTGTTGGGCAATTTTGAAGGTTAGAATATTGTAGATTTTACCCACATGGCTAACCGGGTTTTTTCCAGCAGCAGCTTCAGAGCAGAAGGGTCTATTCAAGGAAATTAAACCGTTCACACGGTTTCCTCTACCAACTTGTCCGGAGTCCCCGCTGTCAGCGCTTGTTCCAAGAACTGTTAAGTATAAGCCCCCTAAACCACGTCCACGCCTATCTAAAGTGTTCAACTCTATGTTTATGTCATCGAAATCTGTTTCATTCTCCACAAATTTTTCAATTTCATCTAGGATTTTGGCTTTTTTCTCAAAATAGTCTTCTTCGCTGTTTATAAAACGATCAACAAAAGCCATGGAAATTGTGAGGTTTAAACTGTTGTTACTTCTGTAACCCATAACTTTAACGTCTTCACCTGACTCTGGAAAGCGGTTTTTAAATTCACCAGAATTAAGAAAACGTTCCGTTTTAAACACTATTTTTTCAGTTCTCGTTAAAGGTGCATATCCAACAGCGGCTGAAGTGTCATTGGCTCCTAAAACCTGACCTTTCCGTTTGAAGATGTCGGTTAAACCTACAGAACCAGGTTTTAACTCAACCTGATACTTAACATGTTTTTCAGGATCTACAAAACGCATGTTTTCTCTAAACCATTTTTTAGCAACATCTATTGCTATCTCATCAACGTTTATCTTTACACCGTTAATGTCAGAAGTTGCTCTGTCACCGAAAACTAAAAGCATTGGCTGTTTAACAATTCCTCCACCGAACTTTGGTTCAGCTTCACCGGCTACAAGCAAGGATTTGTCAACGTTATGATGTAAAATTGTTCCAGCCTTCTCTAAATATTCCCTACTTAAACGAACAGAAAGTTGCTCCATTATTGCGTCGCATATGTAATCTGGATGGCCAACCCCTTTCCTTTCAACTATTTCCAACCTCTGTTTTTCCACAGGTGTATGCTTCAAATTTTCAACTATGATATTTCTCATAACCCTTCTCCTCAACGAATTCTACGCTTTATAGCATACGACAAATATATATTTTTCTATATCAATTTAAAAATAAAAATAACTGGTGGTTATATGGTGATAACGGGAACAACTCTTAAGAAGCTTAGAATAAGGGCTGGACTAACCCAAAAGGAATTGGCAAAACTTGTAGGGGTATCCCAAGCTCACATAGCTAAAATAGAGCAAGGAAAAGTTGACCCGAGACTTTCAACAATAAACAGAATATTGCAAGTTTTAACTGAAGAAAAGGAGAAAAAGTGTAAAGACATAATGACCGAAGGCGTTCTCTTCGCTAAACCAAACGACTGCATCTTAAAAGTCTGTGAAGTTATGATTAGACATGCGATATCGCAAATGCCGGTTTTAAATGGGAAAAAAGTCGTCGGAACAATAACTGAGAAAAGCATAATTAGAAATCTAAACTCTGAAATTGCTAATGAAAAAGTTGAAAAAATAATGGATTCACCGATGCCTATGGTTTCGGAAGACACGAGTTTAAGTGAGGTTAAGGAGGTTTTAAAGAAGCATCAAGGTGTACTAGTTATGAAGAATAAAGAAGTTGTTGGAATAATAACTAGATCAGACCTCTTAAAAACAATAGGGTTAAGGTGAACTGGGATATGCTGGAAGAATTTGAAAAGAAAGCAAGTCAAGCTATCCAGGAACTTAAGAGAAGAAACCCTAGAGAGGCAACAGTGATTCATCATGATGATGCAGACGGTTTATGTTCCGCAGCTATAACTAAGAGAGCTTTAGAACGTGAAGGAATAAAAGTGAAAACCTTCTGTTTAGAGAAAATCTACAAGGAAGTTGTGGAAGACATTCATTCAAAAAATGGGCAAACAATTTTTTATGTTGATATAGGATCATCTCACGCAGACTTTATATCTCAATGCAATAAAGGTAAAAATTTAACAATAATTCTTGACCATCACGACCCAAAACCATCAAAAGATCCAATGGTTATAGATTTAAACCTTGAATTTTTCGGGTTTAAAGGTGAAGAAGATTTTGCTGGAGCAACATGCTGCTATCTTTTCGCAAAAAAATTAAACGGTATAAATGAAGATTTAAGCTATTTAGCTTTGGTTGGAAGCTGTGAACTTCCAAAAGGATTTCTAAAATTAAATAAGATTGTTTTAGATGAAGCTTTAAAAAATGGAACAATTCAAAGAAAAGGTAAAAGTTATGAAATATCAAAATTCCATCTGCGAATAGACCAGCTTTTCTCGAAACTTCAAATATTAGGTGCAGCTGGCTATTACGAGGGAGGACCAGAACTAGGAATAAAAGCTTGTTTAGAAGGATTAACTGACAAGATAACGGAAAAAGTTAACTTGTTGGAATCAAAACGGAAAAATGTAAACAGAAAACTTTTAGGAAGACTCTATAGGGAAAGGTTGAAAGAGACAGAGCATATTCAATGGTTTGACGCTGGAAACATGTATGCTGGTATGGGTACAAAAGTTATAGGGCAATTCTGTTCTTTCCTCTCCTATCAAACACGCTTAATAAAACAGGACAAATACATTTTAGGGTTCATGAACGTTCAACCAGAGATTCCTGGCTGGGGAAAACTGAAAGGAAAGTTCACTAAAGCCTCCCTAAGGGTGCCTAAACTTTTAAGGGAGAAAATTGAAAATGGAGAGCTTCCAGGAGCTGTCAATCTTTTGGTGAAGGCTTCTGAAGGTTTCGGAGTGGCTGATGGGCATCAATATGCTGCAAGCGCTATTTTACCGATGGATAAAAAACAAGTTTTAATAAAAAACGGAGAAGAAATAATCCATTCATACTGCAGAGAATAAACTTATGCCGTTTCATTTCAAAGTTTAAAATCCAGCGGTTAACAGATTACGTGGCTTCATAAGTTCTCGCAGAACCACTGTTGCATATGATCCCCGTTGAAGTTGGAATGTTAACTCAACCATGTTTTTTGACGGATTCGCCGCATCCTTAGACAATTCATTAATAGTGAAATTTTCTATGGGAGTTAAAATTGTTCGAAGGTTTCCTCTTAAGCTTATTTCAGGCATTTCTTTAATCTTAAAATTTTCTGGTGAAACGTTTTCTTCTTCTAAAATTTGTCTTTCAATTTCTCCCTGAATTCCCTGGGATAATTTTTGTTTAAACCCTATTAGTGGAATGGCGGGAAACATTTTTCCAGCTAAAATAGCCCTATTAACCTCGACAAATGTTTTTTCATTTGTAATTTTATAATTTTTAGGTGTAGGTAAACCTGAAAGGTCAACGTTTACAGCGTAATCTCCGATTTCAGCCTTTTTTAATGTAACTTTCCTTTTTATTCTATTGCTTAAGAATTTGTTGAATAGGTAAGCTTGATAAGCTTGTGGAAAAAGCCTCCTCAATTTTAAAGGAAGCCTTTTGAAGGCGCCTAGAAAATCTTTTGGTTTTTTCGAGAGATGTTTCAGCATTAACCGTTCATAGAATAGTTTTTTAGGAAAAATTTTCAAGGCTTGTTTGAAATTGAGGGTTTCTTTCAAAAATTTACGGGATTCTCTTGATTCTGGATTTTCATATCCGCCTGGTTCAGCCAGGAAAAGCATAGCTGCTTTTTTAAAATTTCCTTTGATTAGAGCTTTTCCAACCAAATGTGTTATGGGTCTACGAGTTCCAAATCTTTGATGCCCAAAAAAGTTTGGAGCCCCACCTATTTCTTTAAGTTCTTTAAGCACGTGTTTTAACCGTTTTTTTATTTCAGATTTTGAATGGGTAATCTTTCTTATCTTTACGTGAAAACTGTTTCCATAGAGGAAATAGGATGAAATTTTGTTACGGATGTAACCAATAGGATATAGTTTGAGTTCTTTAACCTTCAATTTTTCAAGTTCTTCTTTGGATATGTCCTCTATGGTTATAAATTGAGCTGTTAGAGCTCGTGTATCCTTTATACCTGCAATGTCTATTCTGTTGGAATTTATGTTTAATTGTTGGGCGATTGCCTTAACAGCTAAGAGGTTATCCCATCTTCTTTTAACTAAAATGCAGAGTAAATAATGGTTTATTTTCTCTGAAGAACCTAAAACTTTTCTTTTTAAATTTTTAGGGTTTATTTCAGCTTTTGAACCGTCAACCAATAATTCTTCAACTTTAAAGTCTTCAATATGCTGACGGATAACGCCTCCTATTCCAGGTGAACTTGTTGCATAAGCTTCTATTCCAATGGATTTTTCCAGTTTTGAAACATACAATTTTATGCCTTCTTCTAAAGGAGTGGAAGGTTTCCAGTCAGTTTATCAATTTTTTCAGCTGGAGCTGGACCTATTCCAAGGCATGTTATTGTTCCTGGTGGAACTTCTGTTAGTCCCATATCCGTGATTAACGCGTATGGTAAACCTTGAATTTTAGCTTCCATTTCAAGTTTTAAAAGTTCCTCTTCATTTTTAACTTTAACAGCTATTTTTCGTTGTCCCTCTTCAATCCAAGCTTTCCACCAAGACCTATGCTTTTTTCGAGCTTCCTCAGCTGCTGAAACAGCGGCATGTCCAGCTTGAACCGCAGTTTTTCCCTTACTTATTTTTAGGTCTGAACGGAAAACTATAACTTGTTTATAACGAAACTCAGACATTTTCTCTCAATGAAGTTTTCATTTAAGGTTTTAAGGGTTACTCAAAAATGTTAGAATTAAATAGATAAGAGCTAAACTTATGCGCGGTTTCCATAATATCTTTAAAAGGGAACGTCCCTGAAAGTCGATATCTTCAATTTTTTGAAAAGTTTTTTCTAAACTCATTCTCTTAAAAAATCTTATAGTTTCCTCTATTTTTCTATCAGAAAGTGAATTGAGCAATTTCCTAATTTTCAGCATGACACTGAAGTCTAAACCGAGATTTTCATCGCAAATTTGTTTATATTTTCGAAGAAAACTTGATGAAAAGTTATTTCTTTCTAAAGCTTCGAAAGCTGTTTTTGCAGCAATTTTTGCACAAGTCATTCCGAGAATTAAGCCTCCTCCCGTTGTTGGTTTCACTTGAGAAGCAGCATCACCTACAACTAGAAACCCGTTAGAATAAGGTTTTGAAATAGGGCCTCCTAGACTTATAGAATGGAAAGATTTCTGTAAAATTTTCGTTGTTCCAAGCTTTTCTGAAGCTTTAGGATGTTTATGTATAAGTTTTTGAAGGTAGTTTTCTGGGTTTCCCCTACTAACAGCTAAACCTACTTTTGCTTTTCCATCCCTTTTAGGAATAAGCCAAGCGTAAAATCCTGGAGCATAATTATTTCCTAAAAAAACTTCAACTAGGTCTAAATTTACATTTTTAACGTTTTCAACTTCGATTTGAACTGATTTAACAATCATACGGTTATTTGAAGGTAAACCAGCTTGTTTTAGAAGCCTAGCAGATATTCCTTCAGCGTCTATAACTATTTTGGATGAAAAAACTTGTTTATTTTGAAGAATCACGCCTTCCACTGTTTTTCCTTTAATTTTTAATGATTTAACCCTGGAGTTTAACATGTAGTTTGCACCAGCATTTTCAGCTAGTCTGGCAATATACTTGTCAAATAATGCACGGTTAACTGTGCATGTTACGGGAGAATTAAATTTAACAGTAAGCTCCGTATTGTATGGAGCGTGGATAACAGCGCCTTTGAAACTGTTTTCAATTATTCCTTTTGGCAGAGAATCTAACCCAAGTCTTTTAAGGTTTTTAATGCTTAAATGTCCTGCACAGTGGGTTGGAACACCAATTTCTTTATGTTCCTCAAAAACCGTTACTTTTACTCCATGTTTAGCAAGGTTTAAAGCTGCAAAGGAACCGCATGGACCTGCACCTACAACAGTTACTTCTGAAAAACCATTCATCAGCTGCACTTTTAAGTTACAAGTTCTATTCTTCTTTTCCCGCGAGCCATAGAGGTTACACGTATCTTGCCGCCTATCTCCAACCTCATCAACAAATTGTTGAAGTCTTTAACACCTAAATCTTTAAATTCGTCATTTAACAAGTTGAAGAGCTCAGCATCTGTCATGGCGCCTTTCTTGCTTAAAATTTCTAACAAAACATAATGGGGAGGATAAGATTTCCAAACTTTAATAGGCAAACATTCACCTTCTTAAGCCACTGGAGTTACAGGTTTTTCAACTTTTCTAAGCTGTTTCATGAAATTCTTATACCAGTTCTCCATTTCAGGGGCGATTGAAGGACCTATTATCTTCATCGCTTCGTTAAAATCTTGCATTGTAACTTCCTTTGCATTTACATCTCTTCTTAAAGCGTTCATAGCTGCTTCTCTGCATAACGCCTCTATATCAGCGCCTGAATAGTTTTTAGTCATTTCAGCAAGTTTTTTCAAATCAACATCCTTCGCTAAAGGCATGTTCTTAGTGTAAATTTTGAATATTTCAAGTCTACTTTTCTCGTCTGGTTCTGGCACATAAATTAGCCTGTCGAATCTTCCAGGTCTAAGCACAGCTGGATCAACAATGTCCGGTCTGTTTGTTGCTGCTATAACAACAATGTCTTGAAGGGTTACTATTCCATCCATTTCCGTTAAAAGTTGGCTGATAACTCTTTCTGTTACACCGCTGTCTGCAAATCCTAATCCTCGTCGGGGTACAAGGGAGTCTATTTCATCAAAAAATATTACGGCTGGAGCTGCCATTCGCGCTTTTCTGAAAACTTCTCTTATCGCCTTTTCTGATTCTCCAACCCATTTTGAAAAAACTTCAGGACCCTTAATTGTTATGAAGTTTGCTTCACTTTCCGTGGCTACAGCTCTAGCTAACAAGGTTTTACCGCAGCCAGGGGGACCATAGAGGAGAATTCCCTTAGGCGGTTTTATTCCAAGTCTCTTAAACATTTCAGGGTTTTTCAAGGGCCATTCAACAGCTTCTTTAAGTTCTTGTTTAACTTGTTCAAGACCTCCAATGTCTTCCCAGTGGACGGCTGGGACTTCAATGTAAACTTCTCTCATAGCAGTTGGCGTTATCTCCTTGTAAGCGTTGAGGAAATCTTCCATTTTAACTTCCATTTTCTCTAACACGGCTGGTGGTATACGTTCCTCTTCTAAGTTTATTTGAGGCAAATATCTTCTAAGCGCTTTCATAGCTGTTTCTCGACATAAAGCTGCAAGGTCAGCACCGGTGTATCCATGGGTCATTTCAGCAAGTTTTTTCAAATTAACATCCTTCGCTAAGGGCATACCTCTTGTGTGAATCTGGAGAATTTCATATCTTCCCTGTTTGTCAGGAACCCCTATCTCAATTTCTCTGTCAAATCTTCCAGGTCTACGGAGGGCGGGATCTAAAGCTCCAGGCCTGTTTGTTGCTCCTATAACAATGACGTTTCCCCTTCCTGACAATCCATCCATTAAGGCTAAAAGTTGAGCGACAACTCTTCTTTCAACTTCACCGGTGACTTCTTCACGTTTAGGCGCTATAGCGTCTAATTCATCAATAAATATTATGCTTGGCGAGTTTTGTTGAGCTTGCTGAAATATTTCTCTAAGTCTAGCTTCTGATTCACCGT
>PIYF01000022.1 GCA_003601875.1 Candidatus Bathyarchaeota archaeon
TGTTAAAGTCTTTTTTAGCCAATGTTAAATCCTCTAATTTCATCTCATTTAAAGCCTTTAACTATTTAACTGTTTTATAATTTATGAACTTTAAAAAATATTTTGATTTTTGCTTTATTTTGAATAGGAATCCGAAGAAAAAGAGATTAAGTTTTAATTATTTTAAGAAAGTTCAGGTTTAGGCTTACCTAGTTTTTTATCTAGGCAAGCTTTAACAAAACCATAGTATTCTGGGTCTGGTCTTCCTGGACGACTTTTGAATTCTCCGTGAAATTGGGATGCGAAAAAGAAGAAATGATTTGGAAGTTCAAGAATTTCCATTCTTCTTTCATCCTCGCTTTTTCCAGAGAAAGTAAGGCCTTTTTCCTCAAGTTTTCCTAAATATTTAAGATTCACTTCGAACCTGTGACGGTGTCTCTCATAAATTTCCCTCTTTCTATAAAGTTTATATGCTAGAGTATTTGGTTTAACAATTATTTTGTGGACTCCAAGCCTCATCGTTGCCCCTTTATATTCTATTCCTCTTTGTTCAGGCATTAAATCTATAACTGGATTGGGTGTCTGTGGATTAATTTCCGTGCTATTTGCATCCTTTAATCCGCAGACGTGTCGAGCAAATTCTATAACGGCGAGTTGAAAGCCATAACAGATTCCGAGAAATGGAATATTGTTTTCTCTTGCAAATTTTATAGCCATCAATTTTCCTTCAGTTCCTCTTGAGCCAAATCCGTATGGAACAAATATTCCGTCGAAACTCCTCAGATTTTTAACTGTATCTGGGTTGCTTTCAAATTTTTCAGCTTCAATATACTCTATATTAACCTTTGTTTTGCATGCGGCTCCAGCATGTCTTAAAGCCTCATTCATGCTTACGTAACTGTCAACGAGTCCAGCATATTTTCCAACTAAAGCTATTTTAACCTCATGTTTCGGATTTAACAATGCGTTAACAAACTTTTCCCATTCTCTATAATTTGGTTCACCATTTGAAAGTTTAAGTCTTTTACAAATGAAATCTCCCATTCCCTGCTTGTCCAATATTAAGGGAACTTGATAAATTGATTCAACGGTGTAAGAGCAGAAAACTGCTTCTTTTGGAATTGTTCCAAATAAAGCGATTTTTCTTAAGGCTTCACTGTTTATCATTTTGCTGCATCTTGCAACAATTATGTCTGGTTGAATTCCTATTCTTCTAAGCTCATTTACACTGTGCTGTAACGGTTTCGTCTTCATCTCCTTTGTCACATCGAGAATTGGAACTAATGCAACGTGGACGTAAAGAGTGTTATCGTATCCCTCTTCTAAACGCATCTGCCTTATAGCTTCTAAGAAGGGTAAACCTTCTATGTCGCCTACTGTTCCACCAACCTCAGTTAAGAGAGCGTCAACTTTAGATTTCTTTGCTATGGAAAGAATACGTCTCTTAATTTCATTTGTTACGTGGGGAACTATTTGAACGCATCTTCCAAGAAAATCTCCACGTCTCTCCTTTTCTATTACCTCTTTATACACCATTCCAGTTGTGATGTTGTTCTCTTTTTTCAGGTTTAAATCTAAAAATCTTTCATACCATCCGAGGTCTAAGTCAGTTTCTCCACCGTCATCAGTCACGTAAACTTCACCGTGCATGTAAGGGTTCATTGTTCCAGCATCAACATTCACGTAAGGGTCAATTTTTATGGCTGTAACTTTAAACCCTCGTACCTGAAGCATTTTTCCAATCGAGGAAGTTACTATTCCCTTTCCAACGGAACTTAAAACTCCACCCGTAACGAAAATAAATTTCACCATGCTTATCACAAACAAATCACAAACTAATTCTTTATTTTTTAAAACTCTTTCGCATCTTAAAATGTTTCAGCTTTACATATAATACTTGCCTTTAAACTTTGATTTTTAAGAAAAGTTTTCTCAATTGGTAAAGGTTTTCTAAACCTGGTTTACCCATTCTTCAGTTTTTATCCTTAAAATGTAACCTTTAACGTTCTGATATTTAACTCCATTTAAGGAATTATAGCTATTTTTATCTCTTTTTTAGAAGTTGTTAAAATTTCGAACGCTTCTCTTATGTTTTCAAGTTTCATTCTTTTTGTTATTAATGGTCTAACATCGATTGTTCTTGAAGCTATCAGGTTTAAAGCTTTCTTGAAATGTAAAGGTGTAGCGTGAAAGGCTCCTTTAACTGTTAATTCTCCATAATGAAGGGCTTCCGTTTTAACTTTTATCTCTGTTCCAATTGGACAACCGCCAAACTCCAGAACCGTTCCACCTTTCCTAACAAGTTTTAAGGCTTCTTCCCACGTTGCGGGTAAGCCTATTGCTTCTATTACAACATCTGCACCATATCCATCTGTTAACTCTTTAACTTTACGTATAACATCTTCCCTCCCCGCGTTAATTGTCTCATCTGCACCAAGTTTTTCAGCAAAATCTAACCTTTCATCCACAAGATCTATACTTATCACTTTGCTTGCACCAAATTTTTTAGCTGTTAAAAGATGGAGAAGCCCTATAGGTCCAGCTCCAATTATGACAACGGTGTCTCCAATCTTTATGTTTGCTTCCTCTGCTCCATGCAGTACACAGGCTAAGGGTTCTGTTAGTGCAGCTTCCTCATATGACAAGTGGGTTGGAATTTCTTGCATGTTCACTTGAACCATACGTGCTGGAACTTTGATGTATTCAGCGTAGGCTCCCCAAAGCCAAATCATGTTTTCGCAAAGATTATATTTACCCTTCTGACACATCTTACAGTGGAGACATGGGGCACTGTTGCCTGCACGAACCCTCATGCCTTTAACGGGCCATTCTAGACCTTCACCAACCTCAACAACTTCTCCAGCCCATTCATGGCCGAAAACTGTTGGCAACTTTATAATTTTCTCAGTGTAACCTCTTTTAAAAATTTTTAAGTCTGTCCCACAAGTTGTGGCTGCTTTAACCTTCACTAATACTTCTCCTAGACCAACTTTTGGCACTTCTATTTCTTCAACTCTTAAGTCTTCAACTCCGTAAAGCATTGCAGCTTTCATTTTCACTCCTCATTTAAAACAATAACTTTCAAGCTTTCTTTATTTTCTAAAGCTGTTTTAAAGGCTTCAGATGTTTCTTCAAGCTTAAAACGATGGGTTATTAATTCCTTTGCTTTTATTCTACCTGATTTTATTAATTCTAAGGCTGTTCTAGTTTCTAAATGTGAAGTTGAATAGGACGGGATTATTTGAATTTCAGAGAAGAAAAGTTCTTTAGGGCTTATCCTCAAATATTCTCCTGGACGAGTTGGAGCAAAAACGCAGAGTTTTCCACCTTTACGGCAAGCCTTTAGACCAACTTTATAGGCTTCTATGCTTGGAGCAGTTACTATAACTAAATCTACTCCTATCCCATTTGTTTCACCCTTAACAACATCGATTAAATCATCCGTTTTAGGATTAACAGTTATATCTGCCTCAAACCTTTCAGCCATTCGAAGTCTAAAATCAAAGAAATCGCTTACAATGGTTTTTGAAGCTCCAAATATTTTAGATAAGGCTGTATGAATAATCCCCGTGGTTCCAGCGCCTATTATTAAAACCGAATCACCAACTTGAATTCCGCTTTTCTTAAAAGCTCTTAAACAGCAACCTACAGGTTCAATGAGGGATGCTTCCTCAAAAGAAAGCTTATCCGGAATTTTTAAAGTGTCTATTTGAAGGTTTAAAGCTGGCACTCGAAAATATTCCGCGAAACCTCCAGGATCAATATTTGTATTATGAAACTTTTGACATAATGTGTAGTCTCCATGTATGCAATAGTGACACGTTAAGCATGGAACATGATGATGCACAAAAACCCTGTCACCTACATTAAAATCTTTAACCTTCTCTCCAGTTTTCTCAATTATCCCTGCTGGTTCATGTCCTAAAACTAGGGGTGCACGATTTTTCAAATACCAGTCCATAAGGTCTGAGCCGCATATTCCACAAGCCTTCATTTTAACGAGAACTTCATCATCACCTATTTTTGGAATAGGTTTCTCCTCTATCCTTATATCTTGTTGATTATAATACATGGCAACTTTCATTTCGGTTCAATGTTTTCTTTATAACTAAACACTTAAAATTTTCCAACAACAATTTGAAATTGAAATAAAATGTACGTAACAAGTGTTGATAAGGTTGAAGAGAAAGAACTTAAATTAGAAGGGGCTCAAGGCGTAAAGGTGAAATATCTTTTAAATGAAGATGTTGGTGCAAAAAAGGTTCAGCTGAGACTTTTCATAATAGATGTTGGCGGTTACACACCTCTTGAAAAACATAAGCATGAACATGAAGTTTTCATCCTACAGGGAAAAGCGGTGGTTAGAGGGGGAGGAAAAGAGGTTATGGTTAAAGAAGGCGACGTAATTTTCATTCAATCATGGGAGCTTCATCAAATTAGAAACGTGGGAGATAAAAAGTTAAAATTTCTATGCACAAAAGAATTATTCAGTTAATGCTTCAATTTTTTCTTTTATTTTTTGAAGAAACCGAGCTGCTGGAGCTCCATCAATTATTCTATGGTCAAACGCTAGACTTAAGGTTATGATTGGTTTCACTTCAATTTTCCCGTTAATAACTACCGGTTTTTCACGAATTTTTCCAACACCTAGAATAGCTGCTTCAGGTGGATTAATTATAGGCATGAAGAAGTCAACATTGTACATTCCAAGATTTGTCACAGTGAACGTTCCACCAGTTAAATCTTCTTTTTTCAACTTCCCCTCTCTAGCTTTCTCTGTTAGTTCTTGAATTATTTCATCTATTTCCATAATTGATTTTTTATCAGCATTACGTATCACTGGAACTATTAGTCCCTTTTCAGTGGCAACTGCAACTCCGATGTTTACGTCTTCAAAAATTTTTATCACGTTTCCATCAAGGGTTGAATTGACAATTGGATTTTCTTTTAAAGCTTCAGCCACAGTTTTCACTATGATTGAAGTGTATGATGCTTTGAGTTTTTCATGAATTTCCATGGCTTTTGAAAAGTCAACATCCATAACAACGGTGCTGTGAGGAGCTGTTCTAAAACTTTTTGAAACACGTTCAGCTGAGGTTTTCTTCAAACCGCTTAAAACAATTTTTTCCTTAACTTTTGGGAGAACTCCACGAGATTCTTCTATGAATCGTTTCACATCATCTTCAACTATTCTCCCTTCAGGGCCGCTTCCCTTCACAAGGGATAGGTCTATTCCATATTCCTTTGCTAGACGTTTAGCTGCTGGCGAAGCTATAATTTTTCTCTCTTTAATTTTTGGAGGTTGAATGATTTCGGTTTCTGTGAAAGTTTCATTTGGAGCTGTTATAACCGCTATGACAGCGTTCACTGGTGCATCTTCCCCGTCTTTAACAAAGATTTTTCTTAAAATTCCAGACGCTGGAGCTTCTAGGTCGTAGGTTGCTTTTTCGGATAGAACTTCAACTAATGGTTCCCCCTTTTCAACGGTGTCTCCCTCCTTTTTATACCATCTGCCAATTGTTCCCTCCTTCATTGTGAGACTTAACCTTGGCATAACAACTTTTTTCACCATTTAGACAACCTCTTTAACAGCTTTGATTATCTTTTTTTCATTTGGAATTACATATTCTTCTAACGGCGGACTGAAAGGTATAGGCGTGTCAGGTTCAGCCACTCTCTTTATAGGTGCATCCAAATAATCTATAGCTTCTTCAGCCACTAAAGCAGCTATTTCAGCGGTAACCCCGGCTGTTTTACAATCTTCACTTACAACAACAAGTCTTCCAGTCTTCTTAACAGAACTTATTATTGCATTTTTATCAAGAGGTGTAAGAGTTCTTGGATCGACAACTTCAACGCTTATTCCTTCACCTTCAAGTTCTTCAGCTGCTTTTAAAGCCTTATGAACCATATACATTGTCGCCACTATGGTTACATCTGAACCTTCCCTTTTTATGTCAGCAACTCCAAATGGAATTGTATATTCTTCTTCTGGAACTTCACCTTCTATAGGGTATAAGAGTTTATGTTCACAAAAGATCACAGGATTGTTCCCCCTTATTGCAGATTTGAGAAGCCCTTTTGCATCGTAAGGTGTTGATGGAACCGCCACATATAGTCCTGGAACATGCATATACCAAGCTTCCAGGCTTTGTGAATGATGGGCAGCTATGTTTACTCCAGCACCGAACGGTGTTCTAACTACTAATGGAACCTTTGTTTGACCACCAAACATATATCTAATTTTAGCAGCTTGGTTTGCTATTTGATCCATAGCTAAGGTTGTTAAGTCTCCGAACATTATCTCTGCAACTGGTCGCATTCCAGTGATGGCTGCTCCGACAGCTGTCCCAACTATGGCTGACTCTGAAATGGGTGTATCTCTAACTCTTTCATCTCCAAACTCTTCAGCTAAGCCTTCAGTTACTTTGAAGGCTCCTCCCCAATATCTTCCTATATCCTCACCTAACAGAAAAACTGTAGAGTCGCGTCTCATCTCCTCTCTTAACGCTTCCCTTAACGCTTCTCTATAAGTTATCCTCCTCATTTTCTCACCCGATTTAGGCGTAAACGTCTTCTAAAGCCTCTTCAGGCTTAGGATAAGGACTTTCCACAGCGAATTTAACAGCTTTCTCTATTTCATTCGTAACTTCCATTTCTATTCCTTGAATTTCAACTTCACTCAACAATTTTTCTTTTAGAAGCTTCTCTTTGAACCGTTTAATAGGATCTTTCCTTAACCATTCTTCAACTTCCTCTCTTGGCCTATATTTAGCTGGATCAATTCTTGAATGTCCCTTATGTCTGTAAGTTTTACATTCTATGAGAGTCGGTCCCTCACCTTTTCTAGCTCTTTCAACAGCTTTTCCTGCAGCTTCGTATACAGCTAAAACATCGTTTCCATCAACAACAACTCCTGGAATTCCATAAGCAGCAGCCCTATCAGCTATATTCTTTATTAACATAACCCTTGACTGGCGGGTTCCCATGGCATATAAATTGTTTTCGCAAATGAATAATACTGGAAGTTTCCATATTGCTGCAAGATTTATTCCTTCATGGAATGTTCCTTGATTTGAGGCCCCTTCACCGAAAAAACATGCAACAACTTGATCTGTTCCTCTAAGCTTTATTGATAAGCCAGCTCCAACCGCTATTGGTATTCCAGCTCCTACAACAGCTGTTGCCCCTAACATTCCAACACTGAAATCTGCAATGTGCATTGATCCTCCTTTACCCTTGCAGTAACCTGTTTTTTTACCTAAAATTTCAGCCATTATCTTTTTCGGATCCGCTCCCTTCGCTATACAGTGTCCATGTCCCCGGTGAGTGCTTGTTATATAATCATTTTTCCTGAGATTACTGCAAACTCCAACAGCTACTGCTTCCTCTCCAGCGTATAAATGGATTGTTCCTGGAACCATGTTTTGAGCGTAAAGTTCGAAAACCTTCTCTTCAAAACTTCGAATTTCAAACATTTTCCTATACATTTCAACAAGCTTTTCTTTCGGTAACTCCATTAATGAACGCACAACCCCTATCAAACTTTATCGTTTATTAGCTAGATAACCGTTTAATACTATTTCGTTGTTGCGCTAACAGAATGTAAAATTGGAAAAGCAGGAAATTCATTTAAGTTATTTACCTCCTAATTGATTTTGGGAGAACAAACATTGATGGTTGGAATTGTTGGTAAGCCGAATACGGGGAAATCAACATTTTTTAGTGCAGCAACTCTTGCACCAGCTGAAATAGGAAGTTATCCATTCACAACCATAAAGCCTAATAGAGGTGTTGGTTATGTTCGAACACCATGTGTATGTAAAGAATTCAATGTTAAGGATAACCCCGTCAACTCCGTATGTCTGAATGGTGTAAGATTAATACCTGTTGAACTAATTGATTGCGCTGGACTTGTTCCTGGTGCTTGGCAAGGTAGAGGTTTAGGAAACCAGTTTCTGGATGAAATTAGAAAGGCTGACGCATTAATTCACATAGTTGACGCCTCCGGCGGAACAGACCTTGAAGGGAGAAGCTGTAAGCCTGGTGAGCATGACCCCTTAGAGGATGTACACTTTTTGGAGAAGGAACTTACAATGTGGCTTGCAAACATTTTAAAGCGAGATTGGATGAAGATGGCGAGAACTGCGGAGGCAGAATCAAAGGATATCTCCGTCATGCTTGAGGAACGATTAAGTGGGCTTTCAATAAAAAAGAACCATATTCTTGAAGCTTTAAGAAAAACAGGGTTGAATGCTGACAAGCCAACCTCTTGGAGTGAAGATGAATTCCTAAATTTCATTGACAATTTGAGGAGAATATCAAAACCGATGCTTATAGTTGCAAATAAGATAGACATTCCAACAGCTGAAGAAAATCTTGAAAGACTTAAAGAGGCAGGATATATTGTTGTTCCATGCTGCGCTGAAGCTGAACTTGCGTTGAGAAGGGCTGCTGAAAAGAAACTGATAGAATATACACCTGGAGACTGTAGCTTTAAAATATTAAAGCGTGAACAGTTAAGTGAAAGTCAGCTTAACGCTTTAGAAAAAATAAGGGAGAGAATTCTTTTAAAATATGGTTCAACAGGCGTTCAAGACGCAATAAACAAGGCTTTCTTCAAACTTTTAAACATGATTACTGTTTATCCAGTTGAAGATGTGGAACATCTATCAGATCATAAAGGAAGAGTTTTACCAGACGCTTATCTTGTGCCTTACGGAACTACAGCACGTCAATTAGCCTTTATGATACACACGGAACTTGGAGAAAGCTTTATCTACGCTGTTGAAGCCAGAGGAAAAAAGAGGGTTGGAGAAGATTATGTGCTTAAAGACAGAGACGTCATATCAATTGTAAGCGCTAAAAAGCGAGCATAATCAACGGCCAAAACGTCTCTTCCTCTTCTGAAAAGTTCTAATGGCTCTTAACAAGTCTATAATTCTGAAGTCAGGCCAGTAAACGTCAAGGAAGCATAGTTCACTGTAAGCGGATTGCCAGAGGAGGAAACCGCTTAAACGTTCCTCTCCAGAAGTTCTAATGATCAAGTCTGGATCCTGTTTCGGCATATGAGC
>PIYF01000023.1 GCA_003601875.1 Candidatus Bathyarchaeota archaeon
CATCTCACACTTGCATCAGTTTCAACCGTGTCGAGAACCTCTGAAAGTTCATCCATTAGAACATCGTTGAAAGCATTTAACCTATGGGGTCTGTTTAGAATTATCCAGACAATGTTTTTCTCCCTTTCAACCTTAACAGTTTCGTATGGTTTTGACATTAAATACACCACATTTCTGAATATTACTCATTTCTATTTAATCCTTTTAAAACATCCTCAGCAAGTATCTCAATATTGTTAACGTTTGAACTTCAGATGTTCCCTCATATATCCTCGTTATCCTAGCATCTCTGAAATACCTTTCAACCTTGTATTCTCCCATATATCCGTATCCGCCAAGTATCTGAATTGCAGCGTCAGCCGCCCTAACCGCAGCTTCACTTGCATAAAGCTTAGCCATAGAAGTCATCATGGGATCCATTTTTCCCCGGTCAACAGTCCAAGCGGCTTTGTAGGTTAATAATCTTGCAGCTTCTATTTCCATTGCAACTCTAGCAAGTTTGCATCCTATCTGTTGGAATTGCATTATTGGTTGTCCAAATGCTTCCCTTTGTTTTGCATATTTGAAGGCTATTTCGAAGGCTCCTTGAGCTGTTCCAACTGCTTGAGCTGCAACTGCTATTCGACTTATGTCGAAGAACCACATGGAATGATAGAAGCCTCTATTTAGTTCTCCTAAAATGTTTGCATCTGTTACTTTCACGTCGCTTAAGGAAACTTCACCTGTCGCTGTGCATCTTATTCCCATTTTATTCTTTTGTTTTGTAATGTCCAATCCTGGTGTTTCCTTATCCACAATGAAGAGTGTTTGTCCTCTGTAGGTTGGTCTTACCTTTGTGTCTGTTTGACATAGCACTATTAGGAAGTCTGCTACTGGAGCGTTTGTTATGAAAGTTTTTGTTCCATTTATCCACCATTCATCTCCATATTTTACGGCTGTTGTATCCATCTTTGTTATGTCGCTTCCCCGTGCTGGTTCTGTGAAGGCGGCGGCTGATATAAAGTCTCCACGGCATAAGGGTGGAAGATACTTTTTCTTCTGTTCTTCTGTTCCATGGAAAAGTATTAGATCGCTTCCGAAAACACCTATCATTGTTGCTAATCCAAGGGATGAATCTGCTCTACACATTTCCTCCATAGCTATGCATGATTCAAGATATCCGTATCCTTGACCACCATACTCTTCTGGAATGAATAGACTTGTGAACCCTAGCTTTGCAGCTTTTTTATATAGTTCCATGGGAAACTCTTCTTTTCTGTCAAGTTCAAGGGCTAAATCTGGGTCAAATTCCTTTTCGCAAAACTCTCTGACAGCTCTCTTTATCTCCAACTGCTCATCCGTCAATTTAAAATCCATTTAACCACCGCTTTTCTAATCTTTCAATTAAATTTAAATTGTTTTCCAAATTCAGTTGAATTTTCAGATTAATTTAGCATATTAAGGTTTTAAGATGCTGGCTAAGCCTAAAGCTATAAGCATTCCTATAAGCGGAGCAACAGTCCATCCAGCTAAAATACTCTTAACCGCCTTCCTTCTCATAAAAACTATTTTTTTAGCTAGACAAACACCAAATATTCCTCCAATTAAGGCTTGGGTGATTGACACGGGAACGCTGAACTGGGTTAAAAGATGAATTGTCACGGCACTACTAAGTTGAACACTTAAAGCTGTTGAAACCCCTAACCCAGTTATGCCTCCACTTACAGTTTCAGTTACTCTTCGGCTTAGAAAATACATGCCGAAGGCTGTTGAAGAACTGAAGATTAAGGCTCCTAAAAACAAGTTTCCAGGGAATACGTTGAAAATTCCATTTACCAAGCCCACCGTGTTTGCACCCAAAACATAAGCTAAATAGAAAGAAAGAACTAATGCTGCTTTTCCGTAGAAATAATTAAGTGTAAAAATATTTTTGACGTGAAGGCTGACTGTTGAAATCCACTTATAAATAAGAATTGATAATGCTGCTGAAAGGAAGGGTGCAATAACCCACGATAAAAGTATAAACCCTAAAAAATTCCAGTTCACATTGAATCCAAAACCTAAACCGGCTCCAACAGCAGAGCCGATTACTCCCTCAGAAAGAGACATCGGTAATCTAAAAATGGTTGCTATCACCATTACAAGGAAGGATGAAACAATTATCGCTAAAACAGTTTCAACTCCGAAAAAGTTTAAAATTTCACCTGAAACTGTTTTTGAAAGCTTAAAACCCTCAATGACAGTGCCTGAAACAACCCCTAAAACCGCTATTCCAGCTGCTCTCGAATATTTTATAAATCCTCCTCCAAAAGTTGCACCAAAACAAGCTGAAGCATTATTTGCACCGAGAACTATGCAAAGCGAAATTCCTAAAAGTAGAAGGATAATCTCTAGAAACATTATGACCTCGCCTTAGCGACTATAACTATAAGCTTTTCTGAAGCATGGTGAGCTGCTTTAGCCATTCCATAAAGCATAGATAAAAACTCCTTAAATTCAATTAAAGATAAAATGTTCATTTCTCCGAGGTTTGAAAAAGCTTTTCTAAAAATTTTAGATTTTAAATCGTCAGCTTCCTCTTCCACAACTCTCACTTTGAGGGATTCCTCAATAACGAAGTCAGCGTCTTTCTGAAGGTTATCAACAGCTTTCTTCAATGTGTTAGCTGAACTTACAATTTTATTTAAAAGCAAATGTAAGGATGAATCTGAATCGCTCCAGAACTTCTTTATGAACGGAAATGTTAATCTGCTTCTGTTTAAAATATCTGCGCAGTCTTTAGCATAGTCAGCTATATCATCTAAAAATTCAAAAAGTTCCATAAAATCTTCACGTAAACCTGAAAAGAAAGCGCCTTTACTGATCTCTATTAAAGCTTTAAGGTGAACGTCATCTGCAAGGGATTCATAATCTGAAATTGCTCCAGTTTTAGCCTCAATTATTGATTGCATCACATCATGCTCAGCTATCGACGCAATTAAGCTTTCTAAATCCTTTATTATATTTGTAACTAAATCAAAGTGTTGATTAAGCATTTTGAGGACGAGGTCTTCTCTTCTACCGATAAACTTAACCTTTCTATGAAATAGCATAATGATTCAGCTCAAACTAAACGAACAATCAATCTTCTAAATTTGTATTATTCTTTCTTTTAAACCGTTTGGAAAACTTTAAACCAAACGATATTAATTTACAATAATTTATTTCATTAAGGAGGAAAATTTGAGTTTGTTGAAAAAATGGGCACGTGTTAGGTCGCCTTGGCTTTTACACTTCAACACTGGTGGGTGTAACGGTTGTGATATAGAACTTGTAGCAGCCCTCACCCCGAGATTTGATGTTGAACGTTTCGGAATTCTCTTAGAAGGAAGCCCTAGACACGCTGATATACTAGCTGTTACCGGACCTGTAACCCTTCAAGTTAAGGATAGACTTGTGAGAATTTATGAACAGATGCCTGAACCCAAATATGTTATTGCCATAGGTTCATGTGCATGTAGTGGCGCACCCTTTAAAGACTGCTACAATGTTTTAGGAGGCGTTGATAAAATTCTTCCTGTGGATGCTTATGTTCCAGGATGCCCACCCAAACCCGAAGCAATAATTGATGGAATTGTGAAGCTTATTAAGAAAATAAAGGAGGGAAAATGACGGAAGCTGAAAATGAAATTTTGGAAAAAGTTAAGGAAACATTGAAAGAGGAAATCGTTGAAATTAAAATTCCAAGAAAGAGACGGATATTTGTTAAAATTAGAAGGAAAGCCTTAAAGCAAGCTGTTAAAAGTTTGAAAGAGTTAGGTTTTAAACACATTTCAACAATAACAGGTGTAGACTTAGGTGAAAATATAGAGCTTATCTACCATTTCGCCTATAAAGGAGCTGTTGAGCTTTCCTTAAGGTTAGATGTACCGAAAAATAAGCCGGATGTCCCTACAATTACAGATATCATTCCAGGAGCAATTTTATATGAACGTGAAGTTCACGATTTGTTTGGAGTAACCTTCGAGGGACATCCGCAAATGGCTAGGCTTATTCTTCCAGAAAAATGGCCTGAAGGAATTTATCCATTAAGAAAAGAGTATACTCTTGAAAATCTTAAGAAACTGATTTTTGAAGATGGAGAGGAGGAATAGGGAAATGGGTTATGGTTCCGTGATAAAGGTTCCTTTCGGCCCTCAACATCCAGCTTTAAAGGAGCCTGAACATTTCACTTTCGAGGTTGAAGGTGATGTAGTTGTTAATGTTAAACCAAGAATAGGGTATAATCATCGTGGGATAGAGAAGGCTTTTGAAAGAAGGACATACATTCAAAATATCTATTTAGCTGAAAGAATCTGTGGAATATGCTCTGACGCTCACACAACATGTTACACTCAAGCTATTGAAAATCTTTTAGGAGTTGAGGCCCCTCCAAGAGCCAAATATATACGGGTTATAATAGCTGAACTTGAAAGAATCCACAGCCACTCCTTATGGGTTGGTATAGCTGCCCACGAAATAGGTTTCGACACCCTTTTCATGTATGTTTGGAGGGACCGTGAAGTTGTGATGAATCTTTTCGAGATGATATCAGGAAACCGGGTGAATTATGCAACAAACACTATTGGAGGTGTAAGGAGAGATATACCGTCAGAAATGTTTCCAAAGATAAAGAAAGGTTTAGATGTTTTAGAGAAAAGACTGAAGTATTATTTAGACGTTGCACAAACTGAACAAACAATCCTAAAAAGAACATCTGGTGTCGGTATTTTAAAGCCTAAAGACGCTGTGGAACTTTGCGCTGTGGGTCCAACCTTACGCGCTAGCGGAATAAAGAATGATGTTAGAGCGGATGATCCGTATGCAGCTTATGATGAAATACCTTTCAATGTGGTTACCCATGATGGATGTGACGTTTTAAGCAGAATAATTGTTCGATGTAAGGAAATGTTTGAAAGTATAAACATTATTCGTTACGCTTTAGATCATATTCCAAGCGGAATGATTAGGGTGAGGGTTCCAATGGCTGTTCCTGAAGGTGAAACAGTGTCAAGAGTTGAAGCTCCAAGAGGAGAACTTATCCATTATGCAAAGTCTAATGGCACAATGCAGCCCGAAAGGTACAAAGTTAGAAGCCCCACTTTAGGTAATATTCCAGCTTTGTGTAAAATGCTTTTAGGTGGACGTGTAGCCGACATACCAATAGTTTTGGCGGGTATAGACCCATGTTTCGCATGTATGGATCGTATGGCTTTTGTTGATTTGAAAACAAATAAGAAATGGGTTTGGACCATGGATGAATTGAAAGAGCATGTGAGGAGGAATAATCTTTGAGCTTGATTAAGGAGGCTTTAAAACAAGTTTTAAAGAAGCCGGCAACCCTAAACTATCCGATTGAAAAGGTTCCTGTGCCTGAAGGATTTAGGGGACGCCCTATCTGGGATATGAGGAAATGTATAGGTTGCGGTTTATGTTCAAGGGTTTGTCCTTCCGGAGCTATAGAAATGATTGGGAAAGGACCCCAAGCAGAAATTAAACATTATGTGGATCGCTGTATGTTCTGTGCACAATGTGCTGAAAGTTGCCCTAGAAACGCTATAACTATGAGTCAAGAATATGAACTGGCTGATTTCGACCGTTCAAAGATGGTTTATGAATATAAACATGTTTAGATTATAAGGATGGATATTTAGGAAATTTTAGACCTGTTTTCTCGTTCATTTTTTCTTTGTACCGTTGAATAGATTCCAATATTATGTTTTCTGCAGTTTTAGTGTCTTTCCAGCCTTTAATTCTAACCCATTTTCTAGGTTCAAGCTTCTTATAGTTTAAAAAGAAATCTGCAATTTCCGTTTTTAAATGTTTAGCAACATTCATTATGTCAGCAACTTCTTCAAATCGTGGGTCTCTCACAGGGACTCCTAAAATCTTCGCGTCTTCTCCATGTTCATCTTCTGTTGTCAGCACACCTATCGGTCTTACAACCATTACACATCCAGGGAAAGTTGGTTTTGTAGTTAAAACTAAAATGTCTAATGGGTCATCGTCAATGGACCATGTCTGCGGAATTATCCCGTAGTCTCCTGGATAATAAAGGGCTGAATATAATACACGGTCAAGTTTGAATATTCCTAGTTCACAATCGAATTCGTATTTGTTACTGCATCCATTAGGCACTTCAACAATTGTGTAAACTTTGTGGGGTGGGTCTGGACCTGGCGGTAAATCTCTCCATAAGTTAATCATTCTCCGATTGCCTCCACTTTCTCTTTTTCTTTTACTTCAACTTTTTCAAGTTTTTTCTCCACTTCTGGTTGAACTCCTAATTCTTCCTCTTTAAGGTTTAGGATTGCTCTTGCAATTCCATCTTCATATTTAATTGAAAATCCCATCTTCTTCATAAGGTTGATTGCTCTGTAATTATCAGGTAACATTACACCGTAAACTGTTTCAAGCCCCTTATCTTTGCATATTTCAATCATGTAATCCATCATTTTTGTTCCCAAGCCCAAACCTTGCCATGGATCAGCAACTATTATGGCTACCTCCCCAGTTTTTCCATCCGGTTCAATAACTAGTCTAACAACCCCTAAAATTTTTCTTAATCCTCCCTCATTTAATTCAGCTACTATGCCTATTTCTCTGTCGTAATCAATGTTGCAGTAGCGTACTCTAACCTCATGCGGTGTATCCTTAATTACTTCGAAGAATCTATAACGGATTGATTCTTCTGAAAAGTTGCGGAACATCTCCAGCCATAATGGTTCATCTTCAGGTTTTATAGGCCTCAAAATAACTGTTCTTCCATCTCGAAGAGTCCATAAAGTTTCATACTTTTTAGGATATGGACTTATCACAAGATGTTCATGAGGCTTAAGCTTTGCGAACACACGTTTCTTGTCGATTATCACTCTTGCATCTAAAGCGAAGGCTTCCTTTGAATTTATGAATAACGGGTTGATATCAACTTCCTTTAACTGTGGAAAATCAACCAACATTTGAGAGAAACGAACCATGATTTCTTCTAAAAGCCTAATATTAGCTGGGGGAACATTTCTATAACCCCTTAATAACTGGTAAACTTTCGTTTCTTCCATAATTCTCCTAGCTAATGTTTGATTTAACGGTGGAAGCCCTATAGAAACATCCTTGAAAAGTTCAACTCCCACACCTCCCATCCCAAATAGAATAACTGGACCGAAAATTGGATCTGTTTTTGCTCCTAAGATAACTTCGTAGCCTTGTTTTTTAATCATTGGCTGGATTGTTACTCCTTGAATTTCTGCGTTTGGATTGTATTCTTTCACTCTTTGCATTATGAGGTCATAAGCTTTCCGAAGTTCATCTTCAGAGTTTATGTCGAGAACAACTCCTCCAGCGTCAGTTTTATGGATTATTTGAGGTGAAAGAATTTTCAATACAACGGGATAACCGATTTGAGAGGCTAAAGCTGCTGCTTCGTCAGCTGTTTTTGCAACTAAAGTTTTGACAACTGGGATGTCATAGTACTCTAAAAGTTTTTTAGCTTCAGCCTCAGTTAACACTTCACGATTTTCAAGGGCTGCATTTCTCATTATCACTAAAAGCGGACGTTTCGGTGGTGCAGTATCTACTGGAAGTTCTTCTGGTGTTTCATAAAGCAGTTCAAGGTTGCGTTTGTATTGGTACATATACATATAGGTTTTTACTGCTTGTTCAGGGGTTGAATATGTTGGAATACTGTTTTCGTTTAAGATACTGTTGGCTTTTTCCACTTTCACGCCGCCCATGAATGATGTTAAAACTGTTTTGTTGCAGTAGCTTCTTTTACATAGTTTTGCAATGGTTTTTGCAATTTTTGCGGGATCCTCACCTCCTTGAGGCGTGTAAATTATCAATAAACCATCGATGTTTTCATCTTTTAGGCATGCATCCACCACTCTTGCATACCTATCAGCTTTTGCGTCTCCTAAAATATCTATAGGGTTCCCCCTACTCCAGTATGGTGGCAAAATATGGTTAAGGGTTTCCATGGTTTTCTTGCTTAATTTGGCAAGTTTTCCACCTCTAGCTAGGATAGCGTCTGCGGCCATTACTCCGGGGCCTCCAGCGTTTGTTATTATAGCGAGATTTGGACCTTTTGGTAGTGGTTGCATTCCTAGAACTTCAGCAGCGTTGAATAAGTCTGCAATTTCTTCTACACGCACTATTCCAGCTCGTTTGAATGCTGCATCATAAACTAAGTCTTCTCCTGCAAGGGAGCCTGTGTGGGATGCTACAGCGTGAGCGCTTTCACTGAATTTTCCAGCTTTAACAACAATTATTGGTTTTGTTCTTGCGAAGTGTCTTGCCGCACTCATGAATTTTCTAGCATCTGTTATCCCTTCAATGTACATTAGAATGCTTCTTGTTTTTGGGTCTGTGCCGAAATAATCTATGAGGTCTCCGAAGTCAACGTCGATCATAGAGCCTATTGAAACGAAGTTGCTGAAACCTATGTTTTCACGGACTGCCCAGTCAAGAATTGCTGCACATAATGCTCCACTTTGAGAAATGAAGGCTATGTTTCCAGGTTTAGGCATTTTAGCCGTAAATGTTGCGTTAAGGTTTATGCTTGGACGAATTACACCCAAACAGTTTGGTCCAATTATTCGAAGATTATATTTCTTTTTTATCTCAAGAATTTTATCTTCTAACGCTTTTCCTTCAGGTCCAATTTCTTTAAAGCCAGCTGAAATTATTATTATGCCAGGTATCCT
Organism: Candidatus Bathyarchaeota archaeon; assembly: GCA_003601875.1. Lineage (GTDB taxonomy): Archaea > Thermoproteota > Bathyarchaeia > Bathyarchaeales > Bathycorpusculaceae > PIYF01. Next base: position 8,697 of record PIYF01000023.1, read on the forward strand.
AGCTTTTCCGCATTGTTCTACAATATCGGGAACAGTTTTAGCTGGAGTGGCAATAATAGCTAAGTCAACGGTTTCTGGAAGTTCACCTACGGTTTTATAGGCTTTATGTCCAAGAATTTCAGATTTGTGAATATTAACAGGGTAAACTCTTCCATTATACCCCAGTTCTGTAAGATTTTTCATCAAAATATATCCAACAGATCCTTCCTCGTCGCTAGCTCCAACAACCGCTATACTTTTAGGATTGAAAATTTTATCAAGGTTTAAAGTAACCATTTTTCTCTCTCCCTTTAATAACGGGAGAGTATTGTATGAATAACAA
>PIYF01000024.1 GCA_003601875.1 Candidatus Bathyarchaeota archaeon
ACATCTCCGAATAAAATCTATAACATCTGGCATGTAATGGATAAATCTGTTTGAGACAGCTTTCTCTCCAGCTTTAACATTTGTCCTGACAGAATTTATTTCAACTTTATTTTCACCAGACTCCAATTCTTTAGCGAGATTTGGAAACATTTTCCTGAACAGTTTTTTATCAAACTCCATTTTCATCATCAGCGGTATCAATTATATTTAGTAATGCCTTATTTTTAAATTCTCTTAAAATTTTAAGCAACCTTTGCCGAATAAGCCTTCAGCTTAATTTGTGAGAAGAAGTTTGCCTAAATAATTTTCAGCTGACCTTTTAATTGTTCAGTAAAGAGTTGCTATTTTATCTAAAAATTTCAAGCTTTCTATTTGAAATTAACGTTTTATTAGTTGCTTATATAAAGTTAATGTGTTTTCAGCTACCTTATCCCATGTAAACTCTTCTAAAACTCTTCGTCTTCCATTTTTTCCAAGCCATTTCGTTTTCTCAGGATTTTCTAAGGCGTTTATTACTCCCCAAGCTATATCTGATGGATCGTTTGGATTTATGTGGAATCCGCATTGTTCGTTACCGTGAGGGATGACTATTTCCCGCATTCCACTAACTCCTGCTGCTCCAACAACAACTGGGCGTTCCATGCTCATGGCTTCTAAAGCAACTATTCCAAATGGTTCGTAAAGACTTGGGAAGACAGCGACGTCGCATGCAGCGTAGTGAAGTATACGTTCTTCCTCTGGAACAAATTCGAAGCGGAATTTTACATAGTCTTGAAGTTTAATTGTCCTAGCAAGATTAATGAGATAATTTTGCAAGTCACCTAAACCTAAAATTACAAGTTTTGCGTTGGGAATCTTCCTTAAAACGTGAGGCATAGCCATTATAAGCTTATCCACCCCTTTGACTCCTACAAGTCTTCCAACAAAAAGTATCATTAAATCATCTTCTTTTATTCCGTAACGTTCCCTCATTTTCTGTATATCGCTTTGATTTACCTTTTCAGGATTATATTTTTCTGGATCAACACCATTGTAGCAGACATGGATTTTTTCCGCTGGAAAACCAAGTTTTACAAGCTCATCCTTCATTGCGTATGAAACTGTTATTATTAGATCTGCAGCTTTTGCACCGTGAAGTTCAATGTTACTTACAACTTCTGAGCCGTCTCCAAGGGTTCTTCCTTTTTCTGTTGAATGAACATGGAAAACTAAAGGGAGTTTTGCTTCTTTTTTAATTGTTATTCCAGCAATTACGGAAAGCCAATCATGGGCAACTGCTAAATCGTACTTGAAGCGTTCTTTCCTTAAAAGATCGTTAATAAATTTTGACGCACTTAAATAATTGTAAACTAAAATTTTCGAGAAAAGTTGAATGCCTCTTCCCCATTTTTTAATGTCATCAGCAATTACGTCTGGAAGGGAGTCTGAAATATCTATATGTAATGGACGGTGAATTTCTATTCCTCTCCAAATCTCCCTGGTAGGCAGGCTTCCAGCATCATCGTTCATGGTGAAAACTGTGACGTCGTGATCCATAAGAACAAACTTTCTTGTAATTTCTGCAGCGTATGTTCCTAATCCGCCGACAATTTTAGGTGGGAACTCGTAGACTAAAACAGCAATCCTCAATTATTCTTTCACATCCTCACAGACTTTAATAGATGTATTCTTTAAAAGCGTCGGGTTTATTTGCGTTTCCTAACTCAGGTTTTTATCTGAACAAATCTTATAATGAAAACCTATTAATAATAGTGATGTTGAAGTTAAAATAGTAAATTTTGAGATGTTAAGAATGAATTTGTCTCCTGTTAAAAGATTAATCCTTGAAACTATGTGGTTGATGAGTAAGCCTGCGAAAGCCAAGGAAATAGCTGAGGAAACTGGTTTAGGGTTTCCATCAGTTATGATGCATATTATTGGTCTAACAAGAATGGGATATGTTCAGACTCCTGAAAGAGGATATTATTCGATAACTGAGAAAGGTAAAAGAGCGTTAGGCTTTCCGCAGATTAATGGAAAAACAGCTGAAAAACTTTTAGCGTATGTTCCTATGGATAAAGCTTTTCATTTTTACGCTGATGTTGGAAAACCTTTAAGCGTTTATGCAACAAGCCTCCAAGATTTCTGTGAAAAAATTTTGAAAGTGGACTTGGCTTCAATAGAGTTTCATGCTAACCGTGGGGATTTTGAAAACTGGTTTAACGGTTTAGGAGATATTGAACTTGCGAGAAAGGTTTTCCTTCTGAAGGGGAAGGCTTCTGGTGAAGAATTAAGGAGAATACTTTACGAAACTGTTAAGAATAGATGCGCTGAGCTGGCAGCGTTAAGGCTACAGTAATTAGATGGATTTGAAACGATCCTTTAACTTCTCAAGGATTTGCGGTAATGTAGTGTATTCCATTTCTTTAATGCTTAAACGTGCAGGTTCAAATTCACCCATACGGCGAATTGAGGAAGCAAGTTCCAAAGCCTCTCTTCTAGCCATTTCAAATGCTGGATCATCAAATAAATCAGCAATCAAAGGTTTTCCATCGTCATCACATGCCATTCTACCGTTTACAACTTGAAATCCAAGTGCAACAATTCTTGGAGGCCCATCAAACACTGTGCATTTTGCATCCTTAACTCCGACAGGCATCAGGGGACCCCAATGGCTTCCCCGCATCCATCCGGCAACAAAATAACTGTGCATAAAGGGAACGAGAATTTCTCCTAAAGCTGGAAGCCCATGCTGTGCACGTACAATTAATACTGGATCATCTTTTCCAATGTATTTTCCGGCGATTAAGGAGAGTTTTGTTACGCTTCCAACAGCACATAGCATGTTATCTCTCGCTCGCCACACATGAGAAATCATGTATCGATCCACTGTTCCGATAAGTCCGATAAGCTCGTACATTTCCTCTGGACATTTCAAAACTACACTTTTACTTTCAATTGTGTCTAAAACCTCAAATTTGAAACCTCCAGCCATTTCAGGGTCTATTACAAGTCCAGCCGTGTTCATTGGATCTGCGAATATGCGGAACAAGGGAAAATTGAAAGCTCCAGCGGATGTTTTGTCGGCTGCAAAAACAACTATTGGATCTGAGCCTCGCTCTTCTATTTCCATTTCAGCTACTCCAGGTCCCATTCCTCTAACGTTTCCACTGAAGGCTGTTTTAAGAAGGTCTTGACCTGCACCGTAAAGTTTCAGTTCCATAGCTTTCTTCGCTGCTTCTTGAAAAGTGTTCCAGGCAAGTTTATGAATTTCCTGATTTGATTCTCCCATTTCGTGAACCATAAGAAGTTGTAAGTCGTCTCCAACATTGAAGACGTGGTGACTGTTGATTAATCCTTCTTCTTCAGCTTTCTTCATGTTTTTCTCAGCTATTTTAAATAATGGTTCTGGAACAACGTGGTGTCCAGCTAGAGAACCCACATCGCATTTAATTAGGGAAATTGTAGTTTTCTTCACCATTTTCAAATCACTTAATTAATTTCTGTTTAAAGTTACACTGTTCCTTTTAAAACGTTTCCCATGGAAAACCATATGAATTAATAATTTAATTTTGCAACAATTACTGTTGATGTATATGGAAAAGTTAAGGGTAATTTCTGTGAAAATTCCTGAAGAGGTTTACAAGGAAATTCTCCTAAGAATTCCAGATGGTGAAAGAAGTAACTTCATCCGAGAAGCCATAATCGAAAAACTTCAAAAAACACCTAAACCAGATAAAATTTTGGAGCTTGAAAGGAGAATAAGTAAGATGGAAAGAGAATTTTCAAAAATAAAAAAATATCTCGCTGACTTAGAGTTGTTAACTTATGAACAAGGTAAAATAAATCCTCACCTGTTCTGTATAGATGAAACAGATCATAAAATAATGGATTATCTTATCCATTACAAGGGTGCAACAACGCCTGAACTAGCTGAATATCTAAAAACAAATAGATGGTTCATCTTAAACAGGCTGAGGAGAATGCAAAAAAGATCGGAGAAACAACTTGGAAAACCAGTAATAATTTATTATCCGGGAGAAAAATCAGGGAAAAAAAGGGCTTGGTGGATAAACGAAGAAATAATTGAACTTTAATCTTTAAATGTTAGGGCCCGTAGCCCAGTATGGATTAAGGCGCCGAATCTTTTAGAGATGCGTAAGCCTCCGGGCTTTTAAGGAGGAAAGCCGGAGAACAGGGGTTCAAATCCCCTCGGGCCCGCCAATGCTTTATATTAAGGTTGTACAATTACTGAATAATTAAAATTTTAACATCACTTAGTTTGGTTCGCATTTAAAAACGTATGTTAAAGTTAAAGGAGCAACGTAGAGTTTTAACGTTCTGAACTCAAATTGTTATGGAACGTTTTGTCAAACAAGATTTAAAGTTTTTGGTTAGCACACATGCTTCTCTAAAAGTTAAAATTTTTGAGCATCGCATCTATATCTTTTCCAACGTTTTCTCCTGAATATCCTCCTTCCAAAACGAAAAAGGTATGTTTGTTTAATGCTGCTAATCTCTTTCCAATTTCTTCATAGCATTTCTCGGTTAACCCGAGAGAAGCTAGATCTCCAGCGTGAGCATCAAATCCGGCTGAAACGGCTATAACTTCAATTTTCTCTAAGTCAACTTTACTTAAAGCTTTTTCAAAAGTTTTTAGATAAATTTCTTCTCCACAATTAGCTTGTAACGGAAAGTTTAAACAGTTTTTCTCCGAAACATAACCTGTTCCAGGATAATAGGGATATCTATGCAAAGAAACATAAATCACATTTTCATCTCCGAGGAAAATCTCTTGAGTTCCATTTCCATGATGCCCATCAATATCAAGAATTAAAGTTGGCTTATCTAGGCTTTTAACAGCAATTGCAACATTATTTAGGTAGCAGAACCCCTTTGTGCTTGCACCTAAAGCAATTCCAACTTTACCAGCATGATGTCCAGGAGGCCTCATCAAAGAGAAACCGCCAACTTTAGCAGCCAATATTGCCCCTCCAGCTGCAAGCCTAGCATACTCATAAATATTTTCATAAGCTGGAGTGTCGGCGTCTTCAATGGCGCCTCTCTTCAAAAGTTCAACATAATCAGAATCATGAACCCTCAAAATTTCCCTTTCAGAGGCTGGTTTAGGGGTTAAAAACTCGTATCCCTTTGCCTTGAGAATTTCATAAGCTTTTCTAACCCTTTCAGGGCTTTCAATATGCCACGAACCATACTCCAAACATTTCTCCGAAAACACTATTTTAGGTTTCATATTAACCAGAGAAAAATAACTCTAAAGCTTAAAATTTTTTACTATAAGTTCCAAAGTCGCATAAACTGGTTTTCCAAAACGTTTTGACAAAAACTACAGTGCCTTTTTCACAATTCCTAAATTCTAATGTTTTCATCTTTAATTCCTCTACAAAGTTTAAGATAACTTCTTTCGTCACCATCCTACTTCCATAAACATTTATACTCTTATGAAGGAAACATCCTTCTCCCATTCCATTAAACACCACTAACCCTTTGATTAAACATTTTTAGCATTGCCTGAGCATTCTCAAGCATAGCGTGATTGTTATTAAAGAATACGTATGCTTTCCTAGGTTTAACCTCAAAAATTTTGTTTAAAACATCTTCCAACTCTTCCCCGCTGTAAAAATGGGCATACCACATTGTTCTGCCATGCATTCTCTCATAAACAATCCCGTTCGTATTATAAACTTTCAATGGAAAGTCTGGAGAGTCAACACTCACCCAAGTAATCTCAAGACTTGAAGCCCAATCAACCCATTCGTCCCTAAACCATTCAATGTTTCTAACCTCAAGGGCAAACCTCTTCCCAAGCCCCGTCTTCCTGATAAAATCTTCAACTATAACAGATTTTTTAGGAGTCATAGATGGTGGAAGCTGGAAAAGATAAAAATCTATGCTGGATTCTAAAGGTGAAAAAAGTGCATAAAACTTTTCCCAAAGTTTAAAGGCTCTATCACTAAACCTTAACCTATGAGTTATTAAACGGTTAACTTTAATAGACCATCTTAAGTGCTTACCCTTCCTACCCCAAGCCCTAACCATGTTTGGAAATGGAAAACGGTAAAAACTTGCATTTAACTCAACAGCATTCAAACATGCGTTCTTAACATACCAATCAAAGTTTCCTCCAACATTCCAAGAGTAAAACCAACCTGAAGTACCAACATAAAACTCCACAACACACACCAAAATAAAAAATAATATTCAATTCGATAAAAGCTGTTTGGATATAATTTAAAAGCATGAAAAACCTTGTAAAATCTAACAGTTAAATGGGAAACCCCATGTTTTCAGTTAACCCCCTCAACGATTTCCGTTCAGAATGCAAAAAAATCCTAAAAGAGTCTTTAAAAAAGGTTTTTCCAGAACTAAAAATTAAACAGCTAACGCTTAAGAAGCCTCCAAACATAGAACTTGGACATTTAGCCTCATCCATCTGTTTCGAACTTGCAAAAGAAAAGAATGAGAAACCATTAAAATTAGCTGAAAAATTGGTTGAATCAACAGACAAAACAAAGTTGAACCTTATTGAAAAAGTTGTTTCAGCTGGAGGAGGCTACATAAACTTCTTTGCAGACATTAAAAAATTTTCAGCCCTAACAATAGAAGCAATAAGAAAATTAAATTCAGAATACGGCTTCGTTAAAACTGACAAGCCACAGAAAATAATTGTTGAACACACAAGCGTCAATCCAATCCATCCAATTCACATAGGACAAGCGAGAAACTCAATGCTAGGCGACGCCTTAGCCCGCATACTCAAAGCCAGGGGACATAAAATTTACCGTCATTACTATATTGACGATGTTGGAAGACAAACAGCTGTTATTGCCTACGGATACCAAAAACTTGGAAAACCAAAACCTGAAGGAAAACCGGATCATTTCATAGGAAAAATCTACACAATAACAAGTTGTTTAATCGAAATCAACCGTTTAAAAAAGGAACTTAAAAGGGCGAAAACTGTTTCAGCAATAGAAGAAATAAACAAAATAAACAGGGAATTAGACGGTTGGATGGCTGTAGCAGCTGAACTTAAAACAAAATTTCCAAAACTTTTCGAAAAACTGCTTGAAAAAATAAGCGAAGATGAAGACCCAGAAAACATGGTTAACGAGTTAAACAGACGCTATGAAAAGGGAGAAGAAGAAGCTAAAAAACTAGTGAGAGAGGTAAGCCAATTATGCCTAAAAGGATTTAAAGAAACCTTAAACAGAGCAGGAGTGTTCTATGATTCTTGGGATTGGGAAAGCGAATTAGTTTGGAGTGGAAAAGTAAAGGAAGTTCTCAACAAGCTGAAAAAAACACCATATGTTTTCTCTTTAGGCGGCGTACTAGAATTCGATGCAGATAAAGTTGCAGAAACCTACAATTTAAAAAGAAAACTTGGATTAAGAGAAGATTACGAACTGCCATCTCTCACACTTGTACGTGCAGACGGAACAACCCTATACACAACAAGAGACATTGCATATACACTGCTAAAATTTCAGAAATGCGAAAAAGTGATAAACGTTGTTGGAATGGAACAGGCTTTAGCACAGCTCCAATTAAAAATAGCTTTATACGCTTTAGGGCATGGAGACTTAGCTGAAAAACTCACTCATTTTGCATATAACCTTGTTACCCTTCCAGGATATAAAATGTCAAGCAGAAGGGGAAGATACATAACCTTTGATGAAGTTATGGATGAAGCAGTGAAACGGGCTTATGAAGAAGTGTCAAAACGTTCCCCGCAATTACCAGAAGAGGAGAAAAAGAAAATTGCGAATCTTGTCGGCATAGGTGCAGTACGCTATGCACTTGTAGAAGTTGATCCATCAAAACCCGTAGTTTTCACATGGGACAGAGTTTTAAACTTTGAGAAAAACAGTGCACCATATATACAGTATTCTCATGCAAGAGCATGCAGCATCCTGCGGAAAGCTTCGAGAAAACCTGAAAAGCCAGCCTATGAACTGTTTAAAGAGAAAATTGAACATGAGATTATCATGGATTTAGCAAGTTTCCCAGACACTTTCATCGAAGCAACAGAATATCTAAAACCAAACATGATAGCAGACTTTGCAAACACATTGGCAGACAAATTTAACGCTTTCTATAATGCTTTACCAGTTATTAAGGCTGAACCGAAAGAACTAAGCGATGCAAGGTTAACGTTAGTTGACGCTGTTAGAATAGTCCTTAGAAACTCGCTTAACCTAATAGGAATCATAGCCCCAGAGAGAATGTAAAATTAGGGAGCACCTTTAATTATCTGCACAGCGGTGCTTGTCCCTATCCTATTAGCTCCAGCTTCAATCATAGCAACGGCATCTTCATAAGACCTTATTCCACCAGCAGCTTTTACACCCATCTTTTCACCAACAGTTCGCCGCATCAACCGCACATCCTCAACAGTTGCACCCTTACCAAAAAAGCCTGTTGAAGTTTTAACAAAGTCTGCTCCAGCTTCCTTTGCAAGCTTACATGCAACAGCCTTCTCTTCATCCGTTAAAAGATTAGTTTCAATAATCACCTTAACAATAACGTTGCTGTCAACACGTTTAACGTTAACAACAGACACTATGTCATTTTTCACCGCATCATAATCACCAGATTTCAAAGCACTTAAATTGATAACCATATCTAATTCTTGAGCCCCATCTTCCAAAACCTTCAACGCCTCAAAAGCCTTTATTTCAGGTAAAGTTGCTCCAAAGGGAAAGCCAACGGTGGAACAAACCTTTACCTCTGAACCCTTTAAAAGTTGTGAAGCAAACTTTACATAGACAGGGTTAACGCATACAGCTCCAAAACCATAATGTAAGGCATCTCTACACAGCTTTTCAACATCACTCCTCGTAACCGAAGGTTTCACAGCTGTTGAATCTATCATCCTAGCCAATTCCTTCCTCGATAAAGCCAATTACAACCCTCCGAAGTTTTAACAAACCAAGCTTTTAATAACAGTTTCTATTTACCAGAAACATTTCTTAAAACCGCAGGTGTTTTACCCAAATATTCAGCCGC
>PIYF01000025.1 GCA_003601875.1 Candidatus Bathyarchaeota archaeon
TTGAAGCAGACAAGCTTGCAACAGCACATACATTGGATGATGAAGCCCAAACAATATTGCTTAACATTCTCCACGGGGACATCCTTCGGATAATAAGGGAAAAACCAAAAACAGATAAAAAACATCCAAAACTTGTGCAGAGAATAAAGCCATTCTGCGAAATTCCAGAAAAAGAAGTTGCCCTTTACGCTTACGTGAAAAAACTGAAATTTCAAGATAAACCATGTCCATATTCTGCAGAAGCATTAAGAAACGATATAAGATTCTTCCTTAATAGAATGGAAGAAAAACACTCTGGAATGAAATTCACAATTTTAAAAGCAGCTGAAAAAGTTAGGAGAAACTTGAAAGAACCATTCGAAAAAGAAGTCTTAAAAGAATGTTTAAAATGCGGAGAACCGACAACGCAGAGAATTTGCAAGGCTTGCCAAATGCTTCAAGAACTAAAATAAATTAACCGAAAGGTTAATATTGAAGGATAAAGCTTTCCCACGGTTTGTATGCATATACATATTCCAGATGGTTTTCTTCCAATATGGCTTTGGGTTCTAGGTTATATGCTTATGATGCTCTTTATTTACATTGCATTAACAAAGATAAATGAAGATAATCCTAAAAAAATTGTTTGGGCGTCAGCTATAGCGGCAATGATGCTTGTGGCAATGTCTATTCCTTTAGGGATACCATATCATTTGAACTTAACAGTTTTAGCTGGAATAATCTTAGGACCATGGTGGTCTCTACTGGCATGTTTTGTTGTGAATGGAGTTTTAGCTTCATTTGGACATGGAGGAATAACAATAGTTGGATTAAACACTCTTATAACATGGTTTGAAGCTTTAACCGGTTTATATCTTTACAAAAATTTGAGAAAAATGTTAGAGAAGGCATCCATAACTGTTGGAATTTCCACGTGGACATCGTTAACCCTTTCAGCACTTCTTGTAATAGGGTTAGTTGCTGTTTCCGGAGTGAATCCAGCCTTAGCAATGCACCATGAAACCTCAACAGGTCAAATATCCATAACAACGTTTGCTTTCCTTACACTTTTCTTCGCTTTACCTGGAGCCGCCGTTGAAGGTGTAATCACAGCTTTAATTTTAGCATATATAAAAAGGGTTAGACCAACACTTTTTGAGGAGGAGGGATTGTGAGTGGGCACCATTTACCTTGTCGACTATTATGCTAATAACTTAAAAAGTCATATGCATGAGGCTTCTGTTACAATGAAGCTTCTAACAACAGCTATCGCCATTCTCTTAATAATAACGACGCATTCCGTCACATTGCTAATCATAGATTTTGCGTTAACTTTAATATTCATAGGTTTTTCAAACCTTCCAGTTCTGAGAATTCTCCGCTGGAGTCTTTATCCAGCTTTCTTTGCAAGTTTTTTCGCCATAAGTCAGCTTCCATATTCCCTAATCACTCCTTTAATAACAATTTTTAGGGCTGTTGATGCAGCATTAGTGATGCTTCTGCTTATAAACACAACGCCTTACCCCCAAATTTTCTTCATGTTAAGCAAGATTTCAAGAACCCTTGGGAATATTGCTTTCTTAACTTATCGCTTCTTTTTCATATTCATAGAGCAAGCTGAAAAAAGGTTTACAACCCTAAAGGTTAGAGGTGGATTAGCTGGCGGCTTAACACGAACTATCAAAAATATTTCTCATTTTATAGGCTCCCTTTTCCTAGTTTTTGTAGATATCAGCGAAGAAACATATTATGCAATGAAAACCCGTGGTTACAGCGGAATAATCTCATGTCGTCCAGGACCATGGATGAAAATTAACAGTCACGATTGGATGCCATTCACTTTACTTACATTTTTAACCCTCATAATAATTGTTTATTGGCTATTCGGATTTTCAGGAGGGTTAATATGAGCGAAATTGTTAAGGTGAACTGCATAAAACATCAGTATCCAGACACTACAGAAGTGCAGATATGCGGCCTTTCAATGACAATTTACAGTGGAGAAAGAGTTGCAATACTCGGACCAAACGGTTCTGGAAAAACAACAATGCTGCTGCACATAGTTGGAATATTGCGTCCAACTGAAGGAGAAGTTCTTGTTTTCGGTGAACCACCATCTAAAACTTCTTTACATGGAAAGGTGGCAATGGTTTTTCAGAATGTTGATGAACAAATAATAGGACCAACAGTTTGGGATGACATAGCTTTCTCTCCAATAAATTATGGACATTCACCAGAAGAAGTTAAAAAAATGGTTGACAACATTTTGGAGGAGATGAATTTAAAGCATCTTCAAAACAAGGTTCCACATTACCTCAGCGGAGGAGAGAAAAAGAAGGTTGCAATTGCAGGAGCAGTTGTCACCCATCCTAAACTTTTAATTCTAGATGAAGCTTTAACAGGGCTTGACCCTAAAGCGAAGATGGAAACAATAGCTTTCCTAAATAAGCTTAATAAGGAGAAGGGAATGGCCCTCATTATCACAACTCATGAAGTGGACATCTTACCGCTGATAGCGGACACAGTTTATGTTATAGCTGAAAGAAACATAATTTATAAAGGAACACCCCTAGACCTTTTCCAACATCCAGAAATATTTGAGAAAGCAAATCTTCACCCACCACCAGTCATAACAATCCTGAACAAACTTAAACTTGAAGGGGTGCCTGTTGAAATAAAAAAGACGATTGAAGAAACAGAAGAAGAACTTTTAAAGGTATTTTTAAGGAAAAAGTCTGAAGCAAAACAGAATTAATGACTCTGCCTTTTTTCTTCCGCCCTTTTCATTTTTAAAAACTTTAGAATCGTTAAAGCTTCATTAACATTATCGGCGTAAGCTAATTTTTCAGCCTTATTAACGGTGATTCTAACTCCACAATAGGGGCAAATCTTTGTTTTTTGATTTGTTTCAGCTATTAGAAATCCTTTACATTTTGGACATTTAATAACGACGTAAGATTGCATGTTCCTCACGTATCCGAAAACCTTTTCCATAAATTAGTAAATAACGTTAATGCAAGAGGAATTAGGGTGGGAGAACAGAAAAAAGCAGACCTACTTCAACAAGCAATATACTATTTTAGGAAAAAGGGCTACAAAGTGGAAAGGGAGAAAACATCTATCGAAGGATACAGTGGAATCTTAAGAAAGTTTGATCTAATAGTCAAAAAGGGAAGATTAACGCAAGGAGTTTGGATAAAAGATTGGAAAAGAACCATAGGTGTAAACGTCGTTATAAATTTGGATAAAGCCTCAGAAGACGCTGGCTTATCAAACCCCATTTTAATTGGCGGAAAATTCAGCGATCACGCAAAATCTTATGCAAATAGAAGAAAGATAACATTACTGACGAAGAGGCAAATAATCATTGGTTTACGCTAAATTAAATTTTCAAAAATTCCTCAAGTAAACCTTCCTTTTCAAGTTTACCTAACCAGTCAACAATGCCCACACAGCACTTTTTAGATCCATTAAGAATTAATAAAATATTCTCAACAACTTCTTCTACACTTTTACCCGTCACATCTAACTCACAAACCTTCCCTTTTCCATACATGTTTAAAGCTTCAACTAAACAAACATCAAGAATTTCAGCAGCAAGATTTTCCCAAAGTTTTTGACCTGAAAAACCACATTTCTTCATGAAATTCCGCAGTTCAATTGGGTCACGTCTCAAAACAAAAGTGTACATAACAAAATTTTTTGGAATAACACTGGCTGCATAATGCCCATCCACAATCACATCTTCCTCACACTTCTCTATCATTTTAACGATTCTTTTCCGCATAAGGTTCTCATCAACAATCAGTGAACCACGTTTTTTATCCTTCTCTAAAATTAATCCCTCGTTTAAAGCAAGCTCCGTCAAATTTATATAAAAAGCCTTAAGCTTAACAGAAAGCATTTTAGCAACAGAAGTTTTCCCAACGCAAGGAGTCCCAGTTATAAGAATGACTCTTTTAACCCTAAACACCTCAAAGCTAATAAAGGGGAAGTTAAAGATAAAACTTAATCAAAATTTTTATTGGATTAATTAACCATTAAACTAGTTGGGCTGGCGAGTTGGCGGGTGGCTTTCGAGCCTTCCAAAAGGCTTGAGGAAACTCCGCCCCACAAGTAGCCTGCAACACCCGTAAGGGTGTAAGGCGAGAGCCTTGGCTCCGGAGCAGAAACGAAACGTCCATCCAGCAGATGCCAATGACGCATGCTAAGTTGTTGAGAAGCTGGATGGAAACGGTGAAACGGCCGTCCTGCAGGTGGAAAGGGCGAAAAGACGCTGATGAAACGCTACTTGAAGCGTGGGTAGCCCGATTAGCTGGATGCCACCTAAAACAGAAGGCGGGTTACAGCCAACACGCCAGCCCACTAATGATGTTTAGAAGATTTGTTTTGCTGTTTCTTTGTAAATTTTAAAATCGTGCATCGTGAAAAGGACGAAAACTACTTTCTCAAGTTTATCTTCTTTCTCCAAGAATTGTTTCACTGTTTTTAGAGCTATTTTACTTGCTTTTTCGATTGGATATCCGTATGCTCCAGTGCTTATGGATGGGAATGCTATTGTTTTTAACCCTTTGGAAACGGCTAGTTTAAGTGAGTTATAATATGCTTCAGCTAGGAGTTCTGGTTCTCTATGGTTTCCTCCACGCCAGATGGGACCCACTGTGTGAATTACATATTTAGCTTTTAAATTTCCTCCTGAAGTTATAACAGCTTTTCCCGTTGGTAAACCATTTGGCCATTCTGTTTCCCTAATTTTTTTACATTCTTCAAGAATTTTCGGTCCGCCTTTACGGTGTATTGCTCCGTCTACTCCTCCACCTCCCATGAGTGTTGGGTTTGCAGCGTTCACTACGGCGTCTGTTTCTTGCTCTGTAATGTCCCCCTTAACCAGTTGTATAACTGTTTTGCCAACATGAAATTTTTCCACAGTCATATTGTTCATCCTTCCAAACTATTTTAGTATGCGTTTTTGCACTTCAACCAGCCTATCAATTTCTTCTTCAGTGTTAAAGAAATGAGTGCTTACCCTTATTCCTCCTATACCGCCTAGATATCTAATTGAAACTTTTATTGGCTTTTCATCAAGCCGTGGACGTTGAAACATATTGAAGCTTTCAAGATCACGTTTATGACTGCCAGTTGTATACATTATTAATCCATGTCTTTTCTCCGGATCCGCTGGTGTAAGAACTTTGCAGTTGATGTCTTTAAGCCTTTCAATGAGGTAGCCTCCAAGTTTGCGAACCCTTTTCTCAATGTTTCTAATTCCAAGGTTGTTAAGGAACTTTAACGTTGAATTCCAACCAAACAGAGTTGGAGTTACACAGACCCCCTGATTAAATCTATTTGCATTTTTAACAAGGGGATAATCCCAACTTCTAATATTATCATGATCTGGTTGGTTGAACGGAAAACCTCCAGGAATATCAGCCCAAATGTAATTATGGAATAATGGATTAATCTTCTCAATTAAGTCTTCTCGAATATAAAATATGCCAGCGCCTTCAGGTCCACACTGCCACTTATAACTTCCAGTGATAAGAAAATCCACATTATCGTTATGAACGTTTACATCAATTGCACCGACTGCTTGGAAGGCGTCATCCAATACGAAAGCGTTGTGTTCATGGGTGATTCTGCAAACTTCTTTCATGTTGTAGGTGAAACCGCAAAACGGAGTTGTATGGCAAACAACAACTAGTTTAGTGTTATCATCAACGTTTTTCTCTAAATCTTCTAAAAGAATTTCTCCATTAACATTTTTGATTCTCCGCAGTTTAACACCCTTACGTCTACTTAAATTCAGTAATATTTGAACTAAAGAAGGATAGGTTAAATCTGTGAATACTGCATTATCACCTTTTCTCCATTCAATCATATTATTGACTATCAGGTTAGCTGCTGTCATTACACGATACATGTTTGTAACTTCTGTAGTTTTTGCATGAATCAGCTTTGCAGCCTCTTCAATACAGCTAAAGAAAACATTGGTTAGAAAAGGGTGAGATGCAACGTCAGGCACAGGAATACTTTCAATTCTCCCACTTTCCTGAAATTGGAGGCATTCACGCATAGCCTTTAACCAATATTTACCAGGCAATGTTTGACTAGCAGCATTAAAAAATGTGTAATGGCTAAGTAATGGAAACTCTTCTCTTATCTTTTCCAGATTTCCTTCCAAGTTCATTTCAACCACTTTTGAAATAATTTTGAATTTTATTGTTAACTTCTTTTATAAGGCTAATGATGAAATTATGAACCATATTCCAAAGGCTGATAAAGTTATAAAGCAAAATCCAAAGACTGCTTGCTGCATTTTTCTGTTCCAGAACTTTTTAGATTTAAAAACTGTGAATGAAACAAACGTGTCCCAGCTTAAGTCACAAAACCAATGGGTGAAAGTGAAAATTAGAAAACCTGAAAAACCGAAAATCATTGAATTCATTATCAATGAAGCGCCCACAGTTATCCACCATAAGAAGAAATATGGATTTGCACATGTTGTGAGGATTCCGGCAACTATGGAGCTATGTGCAGAACCTTCAGATGGTTCTTCACTCGAATTTTTAACAGTTCTAAACATTTGAAAACCCATGTATAAGAGGATTAAGCCTCCAGTGAAGCCAACAATTTTCTGAACAGAAGATGTGAAGAGCTGTGCAAAACCGAAGTATATGAGAAACATTAGGGGAAACTCTATTACACCATGACCGAGAGCTATTAAGGCTCCAGCAGTTTTACTTTTGTATCCTTTCGCAACAGTTACAGCGAAAACCGGTCCAGGCATCATCACGCCTGAAAGGGAAATAAGAATCACTGAAAAGAGAAATGAAAGGAGGTTTAACTCCAAATTTCCACCTACATCTGTTAAAGGTTGTTAATAAAGTTCTTTTGCATTTTTATTATTTCACTGCTATCCTTTGCATTTGAATATCTTTCTAACCTTTCTTCGTTTATCTCTAGGAAAGTGTGTCCCCATTTAAATATTGAAAGTATTTTATGTGCTTCCTCTTTAAACCCTGCAATGTATAAGGCTGCAGCTAAAGATTCAACGGTGCTTAGTTTTGTTGGTTTTCCAAAATTCACTGGATTTCCAGCGATTAAGATGGGTAGGCAACGAGAGGTTCCTCGAACATGTTTAGCTAACACTTTTTCAGCGTGTTCCCAACTGCAGTCCAAGGCTGCTAAACCAAAATTTTTAATACGGCTTTTATCAGCTGGGGAAAAAGCAATTTTAGAGAAGGGGTTAAGCACGATGGCTCTTTTCGGTAAAAATTTAATGTGATATACTAAGCGTATTAAACCGTGACGTTTAAGCTTTAAAGCTGTACACTTTTTAGGATCACATTGCCCAGCATGATAGACAACTATTTTAACAGCTTCATCCACGAGTTTTCAACACCCTTCCATACTTCATAGGGTTATTCAAAATTTTTGGAATAGCCTCTATAAGGTCTGTTGCCAACATGTGATAACCCTTTTCCTCAAAGACTAAATCTCCAGCGGCACCATTAACGAACGCGCCTGCTGCAGCAGCCTCAAAGGGGTCAGCTTTTTGAGCGAGAAAGGCGCCGACTACTCCAGAAAGCACGTCACCTGTTCCTCCAACAGTCATTCCAGCATTTCCAGTGAAGTTTAACTTGAATCTTTCTCCATCAGCAACTATATCTACGGGTCCTTTAAGAAGAATTACACAATTGAGTTCAGAGGCAGTTTTCTGCACATTCACAACCCTTTCATTTAGACTTTCAGGTAGTTTCCGTTCAGTTAATAACATGTATTCTCCAGCGTGAGGAGTTAAAACTAATGGAACGTTTAGTGTTTTCTTAAACTCTGAGAAAGCCTTTAATCCGTCAGCATCCAAAAGCAAAGGTTTTCCAGCTTTCTCAACCATTTCTAAAATTTTTTTAACAGCTTCTTTTGTCTCTGGATGTAATCCCAATCCCGGCCCAAGAACAACAGCTGTAGCTATGTTTATGTATTCTTTTAAATTGGAAATTACCTGTGGATTTAAATGTTCTCCCTCAAGTTTTATAGTGATTAAGTTCGGCGACATGGAAGCTATTGTATAAGCTGTTTTTTCAGGAGCTGCCACATATGCTAGGTCAACGCCTGTTCTTAAGGCTGCTAAAGCGACAAGGGCTGGAGCACCTGAAAACGTTTCACTCCCTCCAATGACGAGTAAACGTCCAAAATCTCCCTTGTGAGATTCTGGTGGACGTTTCTTTATAACTAAGAAGACGTCGCCGGGACCAGTGAAGGTTTCAATTTCTTTAGGTAAACCAATTTCTTTTACAGTTAACTTGCCCACATATTCTTTAGCCTTTTCAAGTCCCTTTTTTGGTTTATAAAAAGTTATTGTTAGATCTGCTTTAACGGCTTCACCTAACACTTCACCAGTGTCTGAGTTTATTCCTGTTGGAATGTCAACTGCAACTTTAAAACCATGCATGGAATTTATTTTTTGGACAAACTGGAGAATGGGTGGTCGCAGTTTACCTTTGACACCTGTTCCAAGTAAAGCATCAACAATTATGTCTGCACCTAATTTAGGTATTAGTGAACTGTCTGGAACTTCAAGTATGCTGACATTTTTTAGGAAACGTAATGCTTCCCAATTTTTTAAAGCCTCTTTATTCGTTATTTCCTCGGCTTTTCCAGCTA
>PIYF01000026.1 GCA_003601875.1 Candidatus Bathyarchaeota archaeon
AAGAAATACTAGAAGACCTTATAACTGAAGAAAGCTAACCTTAAAGATTTTTCTCACCCGCTCTTTTCTCGGCAAACACCATGAATACTTAAAGAAACCTTCATGATATTGGAGTTGAAAGAAAAAATTCTGAAAATTCTTAGAAAAATGTATATGTTTGAAAGGTTTTAATGTGAAAGACTAACGGGAGAGTGTTGAAATGGCGAAGCTTTTAGAGGTTAGATGGCATGGCAGAGGAGGACAAGGAGCGTGGACTGCAAGTGCACTCTTAGCGCGAGCAGCAATCTATGAAGGGAAACATATTCAATCCTTCCCTGAGTTTGGTCCTGAAAGAATGGGTGCACCTGTCGCTGCCTTTACAAGGATAAGTGATGAACCAATTAAGATTCATTGTGCGGTTTATAATCCAGACATTGTAGCGGTTTTAGACCCAACATTATTAAAAGCTGTTCCAGTGACTGACGGATTAAACAAGGAAGGTTCAATTATAGTGAATTCAGATAAAAATCCAGTTGAAGTTAGGAAAATGCTTAACACGGATAAGGGTAAAGTTTGGAGTGTTCCAGCAACCAATATAGCAATTAAAATTTTAGGGAGACCAATAACAAACACTGCCATGCTTGGCGCAGTTGCCCGAGTGACCGGAATAGTTAAACTTGAAAGCGTTGAAAAAGTTGTAAGAGAACGTTTCCGTTCAGAAATAGCTGAAAAAAACATTGCAGTTGTGAAAGAAGCATATAAGGAGGTTAAATCTGAATGAAAACCGAGAAAAAAGGCTGGAAAGAAATTCCAATAGCAGGTGTATGCTGGAAACCAAGCACTGAATATTTAACTGGAGACTGGAAAACCTACAAGCCTGTTAGAGACCCTGAAAAATGCAAACTGTGTCTTTTATGTGTAATATTTTGTCCAGATGGAGCTATTCATTGGAAGCCTGAGGAAAACGACCTTGAATTTGACTATAACTTCTGTAAGGGATGTGGAATTTGTGCAAATGAATGTCCATTTAAGGCTATTGAAATGAAACTTTAAGGGAAGTGTGTGAAATGGAGAGTGTTAAACAGAAAGTTTTGGCGTTAAATGGAGATGAAGCTGTTGCTTACGCTGTGAAGCAATCTGACGTTGACGTTGTAGCCGCTTACCCGATAACTCCTCAAACAATAATTGTTGAAAGATTCAGTGAATATGTGGCAAACGGGGAAGTTGACACTGAATTTATCTGCGTGGAATCTGAACACAGCGCCCTATCCGCTTGTCTCACAGCATCAGCTGTTGGTGCAAGGGCTTTCACTGCAACAGCCTCCGCTGGCTTAGCTTTAATGCATGAAATTCTATATGTAACTTCTGGCTGTCGCGCACCGGTTGTTATGGCTGTTGTAAATAGGGCTTTATCAGCGCCTATAAACATTCATTGTGACCATTCAGACAGTATGGTTGAACGTGACTGCGGTTGGATACAAATTTATGCTGAAAACTCTCAAGAAGCATATGATTCAATAATTCAAGCTTTCCGTATAGCAGAAAACCCGAAAATTATGCTTCCAGTCATGGTTGGTTTAGACGGTTTCACATTGAGCCACACCCTTGAAAATGTTCATGTGCTTCCAGATGAAACAGTAAGAAAATTTGTTGGAACCCGCCAATTTCCACTAGTAACGACACATACTGGAAAAGAGGCTCCATTAAGACTTGACGTTGAAAATCCCATGACAATTGGACCTTTAGACCTGCCAGACTACTATTTCGAACACAAACGTCAACAAGAGGAGGCAATGCGTAATGCACCTGAAATAATAAAGAAAATTCATGATGAGTATGCTGAAATCAGTGGAAGACGTTACGGAAACGGGTTACTTGACCCATACAAGCTTGAAGATGCGGAAATCGCTGTAATCTGTGTTGGTTCAACTGCGGGAACTGTGAAAACAGTTGTTGACAACCTTAGAAATCAAGGTGTTAAGGCTGGATTGTTAAGAATCCGCACGTTTAGACCCTTACCTGTCGATGGAATAAGAAAGGCTCTTGAAAAAGTTAAGGCTGTAGCAGTTATGGATAGAAGCATGAGCTTCGGTGGACATGGAGGAGCAATATTCCATGAAGTACGCCATGTACTTTATGACGCATCAAACCATCCATACATTGTCAACTACATTTATGGGTTAGGTGGAAGAGATACAAGTCCAAATCAAATCAGAAAAATTTACAATGACTTACAAAAAATTGTGGAAACTGGACGTGTGGAAACTCCAGTGCAATTTGTCGGTTTAAGAGAATAGGAGGAATATGAAAATGTTTTCAGAATGGAAATTCACTATAAGGGAAATAGCTGAAAAACCAGACCTTTTCATGTCTGGACATAGAGCATGTGCAGGCTGCGGACCAGCAACTGTAATAAGGCTTGTTTTAAAGGCTGTGAGGGGACCAACAATAGTTACTTGTGCCACCGGATGCATGGAAGTTGTTTCAACAATTTACCCGTACACAGCTTGGGCCACACCTTGGATACATACAGCATTTGAAAATGTAGCTGCAAATGCATCCGGAATAGAAGCAGCGATAAAAGTGTTGAAGAGGAAGGGAAGAATAAAACAGCATATAGATGTCATAGCCTTCGCTGGAGATGGAGGAACATACGACATTGGAATTCAAGCTTTATCTGGAGCTGTTGAAAGAGGCCATGATTTCCTCTATGTACTTTACGACAATGAAGCTTACATGAACACTGGAATCCAGAGAAGCGGTGGAACACCTCATGGAGCAGCAACAACAACATCACCAGCAGGCACAGTTATCCCTGGGAAACCTCAATATAAAAAGCCAATTGCAGACATAATGGTTGCCCATGACATACCATATGTTGCAACAGCCTCACCATACTACTGGAAAGACCTAATAACAAAAGCAAGAAAAGGCCTTGAAGTTGAAGGCCCAGCATTTCTACATGTAATTGCACCTTGTCCAAGGGGATGGCGTTACGATACAAGCAAATCCATAGAAATTTCACGTTTAGCTGTTGAAACATGCATATTTCCATTATGGGAATCCATAAACGGTGAATATCAACTTTCAGCACCAAGCAAAACTATAGCGTTAAAGCCTGAAAGAAAGAAACCAGTTGAAGAATACTTAAAAACACAAGGCCGTTTCCGCCACCTATTTACACCGAAATTTAAAGGTGTAATTGAGGAGATTCAGAGAATAACTGATAAAAGATGGCAACGTCTATTAAAGAAGTGCGGCATAAACTAAACCTTCAACTTCCTATTTTTTATTAAACGATTGTTGAATTCTGTTTCAGAAACTTTTCTATTTCTTTTTCAGCATTATCAGCCTTTATGAATATTGGCACATTTTCTATTCCAGTTGCAATGTAACTTGATAACAACCATTCTCCAGGTGCAAACTCTAAAGTTTTTTCCAAAATGCTCTTGTCTATCATGAATGTGTCGCTTATCAATGCCCTATCATAAGGTCTTGGCAATGTTCCAATAAAGTATGTGTGAAGCTGCTGTAGAGCGTTCGTGTTTAAATAGGCAATTCGCTGAGTTGCCACACAAACGCCTAAACCGTACTTTCTTCCCTGTCTAAGTAATGTTTCAACTTGTCTTGAACATTTTGCATCTATTCCTGATGAACTGCTTACACTTGGTATAAACTCTTGGGCTTCGTCGAAAACCATTAAAATGTATGGTTTAACTTGAAATTTACGTTTCCTCCTTAGAAGCATGTCCTGGGTGAGTTTCATAACCAAATTTTTTATTATAAACGGGTCGGAAATTGAAACACATATTAACCTGTCTTCATCTTCCAATAACTCCCGGATTCTTTTAGCTGTTAATCCGCCACCCTGCTTCTTCTCTTTTTCCTGCATCTTCTTTATTCTATCAATAATCATTCCCCTAGTTGTAGCCCAAGAATATAATCCACTTCTCTCCGACACCTTAAACTGTTGAACAGCACTCGTGGCAACCTCGTCTATATATTTAATAAACTCTTCATTTACCTCTTGATTTTCATCTAAACCTTTATTTTCCAGATAATCAAGTACAGCGTCATGTATTTTATCCACCGCATTCATGTAATGTGGTCTTCCAACAGCCTCTTTTCTCTGATCTTTCAACTCATTCAAGAATTCTCCGTATGTTGGAACTTTCTGTCTTGGCATAGTATAATAGGCAAGTTTACCCTGTTCCATTATCTTTTTTAATCCAGTCTTTATTCTCTCATCATTTTCATACTCTCTTGGTTTAACAATGGAGTTGAAGAACTGTTCTAAAGATTCTATTTTACGTTCAAGAACAACTTTAGCGGGAACATCAGGGTCAGCTAAAATGTCTAAAAGGAGGAAAACGTATTCACAGCTTATATCGAAAATTATAAACTTTGTATCCTTTGTGTGAAGCAATATTCTTCTTAAAATGTTTGATACAAGATTGCTTTTACCTCCACCTGTGAAAGCGAAAACTCCGAAATGGTAACGGACAAGCTTTTCAAAATCAACATAAATTGGAATTGTTGTCCTGCTTGCTTGAAACATTTTTATTAATCCAATTCGCGGGTCAAGTTTTGCATCTTCAATGGTTTGAGAAGGGTCTATTCCAAGTTTTTCAGCTATTTTTTGATTATACATACGGTTTATCATTTCGCTGTTTAAAATGTAGGCTGGGCTGCCCACAATAGGATAGGAGAAACCCTTGATAAATTCGAATTCATTGTTATTCTTTACAATTAAATTAAATCGTAATTTATAGGTATAGCATCTATTTGAATCATCATTGTTGATTTGTCATCTGTCTGCCAGTCAAGTTCAGACTGTTCAATTATTTCAAACTGCATTGGATAATATCCATGGTCGGATAAGCCTTTAAGACCGAAATGTTCAGGCCAAACTCTACTTATCTCCATAAGAGTATACCTTTTCTCCATTCGCTCAAACTGTTTAAAGTTTTTAACAGCTAGAAGCATCCCTTCCTCTAAAAGTCCCATCAAATCTTTTTGATACTCAACTTTTACTCGGCATTGATATCTTGCTCCTGTACCTCCAAGTTTTGTTTTCTCTTCAGCTCCAAAATATTTCGGTATAACAGCCGCCAGTCTCGCATTGAATTTTCCATCAAAATCTGTGAAGCAGAAATTGTTAAGGATGTTCTCTTCTTGCGGCTTCAATTGACGCTCTCCTCTCCCTAAACGTGTTCATATAAAATATGAATTTTCTCAATTTATGGTTATTGAATATCCATTCAGCTGTTGTGTCTACAATACGTTTAAACTGACTGTAATTCCACTTTGCAACTTTGTCAGCTATAAATAACGGCTTGTTATGTCCGAAAGCTTCTGGAATACTGGAAGGCGCCATAGCCACTAAAATGTTCATGGTAAGATTTTGAACCTTATTAGGGACATCCTTATTCAGAAAAAGAATAACTTCAATTGGCTCTTTGGCTCCTCCAAACTCGTTCCAAAATTCAACAATATTTTCAGGTTTATAATCAAATTCCGGATAAACCAAACGATCTACAAGGAGAACGTTGCTTCTTAAGAGAGGATCAGTTTTCGCTTGGCTTAGTTGAACATACGTTTTAAGAAATGTTTTTTCAATGCTTATTCTGTTTTTTATTGCTCCGGAAACGTAACCTATACGGTTGTCTTTATCTGGAACCATTGTACGGAAGGCTGAATCATATTCTATTAAACTCCAT
The DNA here is from genome assembly GCA_003601875.1 of Candidatus Bathyarchaeota archaeon. Lineage (GTDB taxonomy): Archaea > Thermoproteota > Bathyarchaeia > Bathyarchaeales > Bathycorpusculaceae > PIYF01. Next base: position 5,700 of record PIYF01000026.1, read on the forward strand.
GGAGGCCTTATTTTGTCAGGATTAAATATACTTACTGATTGAAGGATCATTCGATCAGTGTTTGGAAGCATTTCAAACTCTTCTGGTGAAATCTTCTTCTCTAATAATCCTTCATTATGCATTATAGGTATTAACTGTCTTTTGAAGTCCCTTGCAGCAGTGTCTTTTGTGATTCCTATTAATAATATTCTTTTTTTCCAGCATTCTTCAATAAGCATGTTAAGGGTGAAAAGTGTGAGAAACGCTATGTCAAGGGTTGTCAACCATTGTTCTTTACCTTTCTTCACTATTTTCATAAGGTTGGCTGTTCCAATTTTTTCTGTTTTTTCAAAGAAGAAACGGTTACCTAAAGTTTGAACAAGTTTTTTAATGCGATTCCAAGTAGTTTCATATTTACGGTTTAAGGTGTAAACTTCATTTTTCTCTTTCACAACTTTATCCTTAACCAAGCTTTTCAAGTAGTTATCAACTCTTCTCACTCTCTTCTCATCTTTTATATCTAGTTCTTTGAGCAACTGTTTTTTCGTCAAAGCTTTTCTTTCTTTAATCTTTTGAATTATTGCATATCGCAGGTAGTCGCCTCTTGGGGGAAGTAAACCTAATGCATTGTTAAAGATGTGATGTCTTGCAATCGTTAAGTCCCATTCATCTATTGTTTCTCCGTCGATTTCATATCCTAAAATGCTGCTTTTAGCTTTCCAAAACTCCCTCTTTGAAGTATCATAAAGTAAGCTGGCTCTTTCAATGGATAAGCTTCTATCCATGAGGATTATTCTAAAATTTTCTTTCGGGTCTGTTGCTAATTTGTAGGCTAGGTAGAATTCAGCGAAAGTCATTATCCAATTGGCAATTGTAGCGTTTCCAATTATTGCTTCATCCTTTAATGGCTTACTTAAATTTGCTTCTTCGGGTTGTTCTTCCTCAAAGAAAGTTTGGTCAACCTCGGGAATTTCATTCACGTAAATTGGAACTACACTTGAAATTCCCGCTCCTCTTTGAATAATTTTTTCATCATACTTAACAATTGGATGTTTCCCATTTTCCTTAAAAGTTATTGTTCCAGTTGAAGCGTAAGCTCCGCCGAAAAAAATGACGAGGTCAAAAAGTGGATGTGAATACATTGTTCCATCTATACCTGCGAAGCGAACACTGCGCGAACCGAAAAACTCTTCAGCTGTTTCAAAAGCCTTTCCAGAATCAAAATCCATGATTAGAAAATTTGAAAGTAAACGATCATAAAATCCCTTTAAAGATGAAAAACGTTTTTCATAATCTAAAACCTGCATAGAAGCCCCGATTTTAAGCACATTGCTTGTCCGTTTAAGAGTTTCATTTAAAAATGTTAGACTCATCAGTTTCACCTTGAATTCAGAATTATCACTGAACAGTAAAAATGTTATTCTACAACTTTGTTCACAAGAATTCCAATATTTTCAATTTCAATTTTAACTTCGTCTCCCACTTGTAAAAACTTAGGCGGCTTCATAAACGTCCCTACACCAGCTGGGGTTCCTGTTGCAATTATATCACATGGCTCCAAAGTCATAACTTTACTTAAATGGTGAACTATTTGGAAAACGTTGAAAACCATGTTTTTAGTTGAAGAATCTTGACGTAATTCCCCATTAACCCAAGTTTTTATTCGTAAATTGTTCAGGTTGCCTATCTGATTTGCTGTTGTTATGTATGGACCTAACGGTGCAAAAGTGTCAAAGCTTTTTCCACGAGTCCATTGTTTATCCTTAAATTGTATGTCGCGAGCTGAAACGTCGTTCATAATTGTATAGCCAAAAATGTAATCTTCAGCCTTTTCCAACGGAATGTTTTTGCCCTTTTTGCCGATAACTATTACAAGTTCACCTTCATAGTCAAGCTGTTTAACAAATTTCGGCTTAACAATAGGTTGATTTGAACCTGTCAACGTTGTGGAAGGTTTCATAAAAATTACGGGTTCATCAGGAACTTCCGCTTTTGCTTCAGCTGCATGATCGTAATAGTTCAACCCTAAACATACAATCTTTGGTGGATGAGTAATAGGTGGTAAAAATTTTATTTCAGTTAAATCGTAAACAGCCTCTTCATTATCTTTCTTTATTCCACTAAGCATGTTTTCCACTTTTTTAATTGTTTTATGATTTTGTAATATCATATCTTCCAGCCTTTTAGGAATTAACCTTCTGTAATAGGGTGAAATAACGGATAATGATAGAATTTTAGTTTTGTTTATTAAAACGCCATATTGCTCATTATTTTTATAACTAAAACGTCCTAACTTCAATTGTTACCCCAGATTCCTAATCCATTATGCTTAATTTATTCATTATTCTTTTTCAAAAAAGAACAAATAATTTAAAAGAAGAAAGAGAGGTTGATTGTTTTAAGCTGTTTCTTTTTGTGTTTCTTCTATGTCTTTGCTTAATTCTATGCCTATTGAACCGCCGAAAAACGAGAAGAAGGTTAACAATCCACTTCCCATAGCACTTAGCACTGTTGTTCCAGCAAGCGTATTAACAGCTGATGTTAAACCATAAACACTGAAGAAGGCCATTGTTCCAACTGCGAAACCGTTAAACACTGCCCTCGCAATTCTAGCCCAAATTTTCGCTTTCATTTACATCCCTCCATTCAATTTCTTAAGAAGTTCTTACCGCCATTTTCGGAGAAACTTGCAGAGAAGAGAAGGGAGAAAGGATAAAACTTCATTATTTTCCGAAAATGGTTTCGGCAACTCATACTTATTCACTTACTTCTGTTTTTGTTTGAATTTGAATAGGCCATCCCAGTTCAAGCAGTATTTTACGGGCTTCTTCACGGTTAACAACGCCAAGGTTGTAAGCTTCTAAAACATCTTTAATTTGAAATTCTGGTTTGTTAGGCATGCCCCAATATAGTCGAATGGAAGCTTGCCCCGGATCATAACCGGCTTTACGTAAAACTTCGCTCCAAACTTTTCGCTCAATTATCCGTTTAAGAAAACGTTGTAAAGCTTGAACTTTTCTTTCAGCAACTTCAATTGCTGCTTTCGCTGAAGCTTCTGTAAAACCTGGAGTGGTGAAAAGCTTCGGTAAGGGTGTTTCCAAAGCTAAGTAAAAAACGTTATACAAAGTTTCCAAATAAGCATCAAATCCCCTTGCCCTTTCAGCTAAAATTTGTTTCACACATGCTTTTTCAATGTTAGTTGTGAATCTTGCCCCTGTCCTAGGTAAAGATTGAATTTTGCCGTGATATTCTCGTAATTTAGCGTCTGTAAGACCGGGGAAAATCCAAAGTTCATTTGGGGCACCAAACTTTTCAAATTGTTTCATGATGCTGTCCTCAATTTTTCCGATTATTTCAGCATATGAATATCTTATTTCACCGTCTCCAACAAGCATTCTTGTGCAAAGCTTATGTAAGATTCCGGTTCCAAAACCATCCATTCGAACTGGTTTATAACAGAAATGAATGATTTCATCCCATGGGATAATTTTGCCGCCGTAATGCGATGTAAGTTTTAAACCTTGAATTTGACTCCAAGGAGTAAACCTCTGTGTTTGAAGTTTTTCCGCTGGTATAAGTCTTTCAACAGCTTGTATTGGGATGATTTGCAGGTTGCTTATGTCTCCGTCAATCTTATGCCAGAAGGCGTTGCCGAAACCGACAACGTAAATGGTGGTGATTTGAAGCATTTCATCTAAACCAACTTGTTCGTTCCAATCGTCAATGTATTCTTTTGCAAGTTTACCATCTTTTGATTCAGTGTATTCATCGTTTTGACTTGTATAAAACCCCATTCCAGTTGTTTGCCAAGCAAGAAAGTTTATGGCTGAAGCAACAGCTGGATGTCCCTCATAAACTTCCATCATTTTTTCAAAGGTAATTTTCGGAATAACACCTGTTTGCTGTTGAAAGGGTTCAAGAAACATTTGAGGAGGTTTCCGAATGGCTTCCCAGAAACTTCTTAAAAAACCGATTTTCGTTTCTGCTCATCCTCTTTAAAACTTTCTTTAAAGGCTTTTAATCCGAGATGGAGAAGATGGTTTACAAAGGTGCTGCGTTTCTCTCTTCCACGCAACTTCTCTATTTCATCTAAAAGTTTCTTTTCAATAGAAACATTTACACAGATTTTCGTCCGGCTCATAGCGGCTCCTATAAGCGATTTACCATGTTAACATTTATAAAGATTGTTAAAAAAGTTGTCAAATTTTACAAAGTAAACAAAGTTTATATATTAAATAGATTCACTATAAATTGAAATAAAATGAGCGAAAAACCTAAACCGAAATTTGTTAGACTATCTGAAGACGTCTACAAAGAACTTGTGGCATATGCTGGAGAGTTACAAGCTGAAACAAAGGAATTGCAATCTATTTCTGATGCAATTTCAACCTTAGCGAAGTCAGCTGTTGCTGTTCCACCTGAACTGATGGAAGAAATAGAAAAGATTATGGAGAAAAGGAAAGATTTAGGTTATACCACTCGTTTCGAATTTGTCCGTGACGCCATCCGCAAACATATTCTCCGTCTAACCGGTGAATATGAATCAATTGATATTCCAAAAGAAGATTACGAGAGACTTTCTGATGTTTTAAAGGAAATGGATACGCCGTTTCTAAACCCAACAGACTTTGTTTACGAACAAATTAAAAATGTTTTGAGGAAATATGAGGAATGGAAAAAACAGAAGAAACGTTAAATCCGCTTTTTCTGTAAAAACTGCTTGAAAAACTAATTTTTTTAACAAATTTTAAATATTTGCAGTTATTTTTTATTTTTGGTTGTAACCTATGAATCTCCATGAGTTAACGGCTGAAAACAAGCTTTTCTTTTTCGGAGAATCCCCCCATTTGAAAGAGGCAAACGGCACTTACAAAGTTTACGGATATGCAATTCATCCATTAAAAACTATGCATCCTAATGAATGGCCTCAAATTCGAGTTTATCTTGCAGAAGAACTTAAGAAAGCAGCTCCAACCTTAATTGGTAAACCATTTGGCATAGATCATATAACAGATTTACCCTACAAAGTTACGTATGCAACGTGGGATGATGATGCTGAAGCTGTGTATTTCGAAGGTGAAGTAGGCCCGGAAATTGCTCAGCTAATTCGAGATGGCAAAGTTAAAGGCGTAAGCATCGAACTTGACTGGGAAGTTCCCGGCGGAAAACTTGAATATGTTGATGGTGTTGCTCCACGAAACTTTATCTTCACAGGCCTCGACCTTATCGTAAACCTTGAACCTGGAGATCCAAATGCTTGGGTTAAACTTGTTGAAGCATCTTGGCAAAATTGGTTCAAGAAAAGTTTTAATTCAAAACTTCTTAAAAACATGGAAGTGAAGAAAATAAGTTTAGTTGAAGGAGTTGTGCCTTTCGAAGAAACTGCAACGGCTTCTATTGATGTCTCTTGGAATGCTGAAGATGCTGAGCAAAGAATTCGCAAGTGGGCTTCTAAAGATGGAAGCGGAAATAAAGAGATGATTGACTGGAATAAGTATCGAAAAGCCTTCGCCTGGTACAATCCCGAACAAATAGAAAATTTCAATAGTTACAAACTGCCCCACCATGACATTGTAAACGGTAAATTTAGTGTTGTTTGGCATGGTGTAGTTGCAGCCATGCAGACACTTTTAGGAGCTAGGGGTGGCGTTCAAATTCCGGCAATTGACCGTAAAGCGGTTTATACACATCTTGCTAAACATTATCGGCAGTTCAATAGGGAACCACCAGAATTCCAAGAGGCATTAATTCTAAATTTGGAAAGTAAGCTTAACAAATTTGCAAGTACGCTTGAAAAACTCGCTGAAGCAGTTGAAGCAGATAAAAAGTCTAAAAAAGGAGAACTACAGGAAGCAACAAAAACCGATAAGGCTGTAAGGCTTAGAGAAAAAATTGTTGAACTTGAAGAGAAGGCTAAAGGAGCTGAAAAACGTGCCTTAAGGGCTGAAGCTAAACTTGAAGCTTTCAAAGAGACAGTGCTTAACTTGTTGCCAAGCGAAAGGGTTTATCGTCACTGGGGTTGGGGACCACAGCAATTCGTTTTTCAGTTAAAGAGAGTTTTGAGGAAAGATAGTTAGTTTTCAAGAAACCGAAAAGGAGAGTGATGTTTTATGGCTGACACAACAGGATTTACAAATCTTGTTGCAGGCGACATTGTAAGTTCAATGAGTGAAGCGTTCATCATTTCATTCACCGCTGAAGCTTCAATATCGAAGGGTGATCCTGTATACTTAACAAGTAACAACAAGGTTTCTCCAGCTACAGCTGAACAATCATGCATTGGAATAGCTCTTCATGACGCTGACCCTGATGACCCTGTCGCAGTATGCGTTAGTGACGGTATAGTTAAAGTGATTGCTGGAGAAGCAATAAGTGTAGGTAGCAAAGTTAAAGCTGCTGACACTTCTAAACGCGTATTAACTTGGGTTTCCGGAACCGATTCACCTGACCTCATATTAGGAACAGCTCTAACAGCAGCCGAAGCTGCTGACGATTTAATCTTAATTCTTGTTGGAAGGTGAAGGTGAAAACATGGAGCTTTATGAAGCCTTAATTCAAAAAACCGAATATAAGGAACATTATGACCGTGTAATTGCAGAGGCTGAGAAAAACCCATTACTTAAAAAGGTTATTCAAAACGGAATTAAGGAAGGACTTTGGAGCGATGACTCTCAAGCAATTGGAAAAATCCATGATAGTATAGTTCAAGCAGTTTATCCTGCAGCTATAAGTAGAGAAATAATCACTGTGAGAACGACAAGTCAACCGAAGGAACGTTTCATAAAGAGGTATGCAACTGAAGCTTATGTGGCTGCTGAAGGTGGTGGAGTAAATGTTATACCAGCTAAAACAAGCTACGTTGATATTACCTGCGACATTATAATAAAGGCTGCAAGTGAATGGACCAGAGAAATGGTTGAAGATGCCACATGGAACGTTATGGATTATGAACTTCAAGATTTAGGAAAAGCAGTTGCAGTGCAAGAGACAGAAAAGGTTCTCTCCGTTTATGATGCTATTGACGCTTCAAATTTGGCTGGTGGAAGTAAACTTGACGGTGAAGCTGCAAACTTAAGTTGGACTATGTTACTGAAACTTTTCAATGTTATTATAGGAGAAAACTATAAGCCAACAGTGTTTGCAATGAATCCTATACATGCAATTCAACTTCTTGATGATGATAAATTCGTTCACAGCGCTTACTTGCCAAGTGAATCAAAAATAAGAAACGGAGTCTTAACAGAAATTCAACCTTTAAATGTTAAAGTTGTGGCAAGCACAAAAATTACAGCTGGAACAGTTTATGCAATCGACACAGATGCTGCAGCAGTTATGCTTATCCGTAGAGACCTAACAAGCGAACCTTACGAAGATCCAAAAGAAGGATTATATGGCATAGTCGCTTCAGAAAGAATAGGAATAGGGATTATACAACCAAAAGCAGTCGCCTGCATGGTGAACATCGGAACAACACTGTAAAATGGTAATTAAAACAACGTTCTATTTCCCCTTTTTAGTCTCTTCAAAACTTTGAAAGTTGGAGGTGTATGTGAGATGGCTTTAAATGATAGGATAGGTTGGAAGGCTGCTTGGCAGATAAACAAGTTCAAAGACCCAGACGGTGTAATTGCGGAGCTATTGCGGGGTGGAGCTAAAA
>PIYF01000027.1 GCA_003601875.1 Candidatus Bathyarchaeota archaeon
AGCCTGTTTTAAAGAAAGTTAACGCCGTTTTTGACGATAAGAGCCTTATTTTGGGGCCTAACGGTTCGGGGAAAACCACATTTTTCAGAGCAATCTGCGGACTTACAAACATAACTTATGGAAGAATCCTTATAGATAATGTCAACGTTGAAGAGATTTATGCAAAAACCGGGATTCTATCAGTGAATTTCCCTGAAGTTCTTTCACTCCTTTCAGTTAAAGTTTACGACTTAATTGAATTATATGCAAATTTAACGAACGGAAACTCTGCATTTGCCCACAACATTCTAGATGAACTTGGCGTAAGTGAAGAACTTTTAAAAAGTAAGAAACTTCATGAACTTTCAGCTGGTCAAGTTAAGGCTGTATGTACAGCAATCGCCCTTTCAATGAACGCTAAACATGTTCTTTTAGATGAGCCTTTTGAACAGCTTGACCCAGCGAGAAAGGATAAACTGATAAAATATCTCATAGGATACAATGGAATAATTATTTTAAACACTCATGAAACCTGGCTCCTCAGAAAACTTCTCGAATGGAAAGCTTTCTTTATGTTTGAGGGTATGCTTTACGGCGCTATCCTCGTAGAAGATTTGTTAAAGACTAAGCTTTCTTTTGCAGATGACCCCCATGCCTTAATTAAGATTAAAGTTTCAGGCAGACCCATCAGTCTTGTGAAAGGTAGAAAGGGAAAATCTATTCTAAGTTTAGAAAGTCTTGATAAAATATATGAACTTGCATTGGAGAAGGAGAAAAGTTGACGAAATATTTCAGTTTAAACCTTAAATCAATTCTAGTTAACCCCCACCTTATCTTTTGGTCTATAGTTTTCGTAGAATTTTGGGTTTTCATGTGGGCTTACATATTCAGCGTTAACATTCCAGAGGTTGAGGAGGCTGTTAGAGAATATTTATCTCTTGCTTATGGAAGTCTTATCGTAATAAGTCTTTCATCCGTTTCCATAACAATTTCTCAAAGCCTCATTTACTCTTCAAAATCAATAAAACTGGTAACTAAATATACACGTCTTTCCCCTTCAAAGTTTCTAATAGAAAACTTCACTTCATCTTTTACAGTGTTAATCATAATATCAATGATAATGTTTGCTTCAACTATTGGAGTTTTCTGGAATAAGTTTGGCATGTTGATTCTACCTAAAAACGTTTTAGGGTTAGCCGCTATCACCGTTCTAAGTGCAATTTTCATTTACGCCATCTCCGCTTTTCTAAGTTTACTTCTGGTTCTATTGCGGGCTCCAAAATCAGCATCCTTTATAACTTTCATTCCTATGATGTTATCATTTATAGCATACTCCTCCTTATGGGTTGACTTTCAAATAGGTGCTTATATCTCACCGTTCAATTGCATATCATCCTTATGTTACCATTATTTTTCAGGCAAACAACCTTTAACTGGAGCGTTCTTTATGCTAAGTAATGGTAAACCAATGGATGTAACATTGACGATAGTGTCGCTGATTATTTGGACTTTGTTCCTGCTAATTCTTGCAGTAGTTATGCTTAGAAAAATTAAAGGTGTTGGCATAGAAGAAATAGAACTCGTATAAGAAAAGGAAAGCGCTATAATACATTAAACACTAAATTAACAATTATGCCTGAACAAAAATATCGTTTACTTATAACAGTTAAGGAAATACGTGGAACATGCCCAGTTTTTAAAGTTGGAGACAGAATCACCATAGAATCACCGAGAATAATTGTTGAAAAAACGGATAACCTATGCATTCACGCTCTTGGAAGCATGTTAACAATGATTGTTCCCTTAAGTCGTGGAGTAAGTTTCAAATCTTTAGGGTTAACAAGGAAAGATGAAGAAAAAGGCTACGTTCAATGCTTAGATCCTGGAAAACCATACACAGATGGTGGAACAGTGCTTTTTGAAATAAGACGAGAGAAAATTTAGCTTCAAAACTTTTATTTAGTTTAAAAAGGAATACGCTAACCTTAACGGGTTCAACATGCTTCATTTAGACCTCTTAACGTTTGCAACAATGCTTCCGGCTGGAGCGCAACCTTGGGGGAAAATTCCTGAGGCTTTCCGTCTAACCTTTCCTTTAATCCTGTTTTTTGTTGAATTATTTGTTTTAGCTGTTACTTTTTATCTCTCGGGGTTAATCGTAGTCGGGAAAAAAGCTTCTTTAGCAGATTCCTTTATACTTTCCCTTCTCGGAATAGTTCTTTCAACTATTTTCTTAATGTTCATCCCTTACGGTTTAATCTCGCTTTTCCTCTCAATAATTGTTTGGCTTTTACTGATCAAACATTTTTTCAAAACAGGATGGCTAAAAGCTGTCGCTGTTGCAATCTTGGCAGTTATAATTTACTTTGTAATTTTAATCTTAATTGCCTTAGCATTTGGAATTTTAGAGATAATACTGCAGCTTCTACGCTCTTCCACATCCCTTTCCCTAGAAGTGATTCTATTTGAACCCTAAAAAATACACGATGCTATTAGGTGTAGTATTCCTAATTTTCCTCATTTTCTCTTATATCGAGAATAAACTTTTCTTTAATGTAATAGGTGAATCATTTCAAAATCAACCCCTAGCAATAGCGATAATCTTTATACATAATGTTTTGGTGATTTCACTCATTCTTGTAGGAATGACGTTCTACGTAAACCTTGTTGTAAACTTCTTAAAGGAGGAAAAGACCAAATATGGAAAATATATTGTGCTTGAACATCCAAAAATATTTGCAGCAATCTTCACTTTACTTATTATATTCCTAAGCATTTTCAGAGAATGCATAATTGTGTATGGAACAGTAGCTCTAGAAGTTCTACCGTCCATACTGCTTATCAGTGCTCCTGTTGGAATTTTAGAGGGATACGGAATATACTTAACTATCAAGAAAACGTTGAGCAGAAACATAACAATGAAAGATTTAATGTTCATCTATGGAATTTTTCTTGTAGCTGCAATATTAGAAGTCAGCTTCATCAACTTTCTAATCAAAATTTTAGTTTAACACCCAAAATATTTTAATTCTTTTCTTATTGAAAAGTATCAGCATTGGAGTGTTTTCTATGAGACGTTTTCATTACGTATCCGATGAAGAAATAAAGAATGGTGAAACAACAGACATTTACTTTGTAAGGACAAAAGAAGTGTTAGAAGCTAAAGGTTTAGAAAAAAAGCATGTTATTGCAGAAGTAACATCTGGAGAACTTCCCGGCAAGTGGCCTTGGGGAATACTATGTGGAATAGAAGAAGAAGCCAGCCTTTTTGAAGGTATACCAGTAGATGTGTATGCGATGCCTGAAGGAAGTATGTTTCGTCCAGAAGATTATTATGGAAACCGTGAACCTGTAATGCGTATTGAAGGATCATATGGAAAGTTCTGTATTTATGAAACCCCTATGCTTGGTTTAATTTGTCAAGCGTCAGGCATAGCAACTCGCGCGGCAAGATTACGAAAAATTGTTGGAGATAAAACGTTAATATCTTTTGGAATTAGACGTATGCATCCTGCTTTGTCTCCGATGATAGATAGAGCAGCCTATATTGGAGGTTTTGACGGAGTTTCAAGTTTAAGTGGGGCGAAACTCATTGGAGTGAAGCCTGCGGGAACGATGCCGCATGCACTGATAATAGTTTTCGGAGATCAAGTTAAAGCTTGGAAAGCCTTCGATGAGGTTATTTCTCCTGAAGTTCCAAGAGTAGCTTTGGTGGATACATATTCAGATGAGAAAATGGAGGCTATAATGGCTGCTGAAGCCTTGAAAAATCGGTTAGACGCTGTTAGACTTGACACGCCTCTTTCAAGAAGGGGGAACTTCGCTGAATTAATTAGAGAGGTTAGATGGGAACTAAACCTTAGAGGCTTTACTCATGTGAAAATATTTGTTTCCGGAGGGGTGAACGAAAAAAATATTTTAGAACTTAGCCAAGCTGGTGCAGATGCTTTTGGAGTTGGCACGTGGCTTAGCAGTGCATCCACAATAGATTTCGCCTTGGACATAGTGGAAATGGATGGTAAGCCATGTGCAAAAAGGGGTAAACTTGGTGGAAGGAAACAAGTTTGGCGTTGTGAGAAATGCTTGACAGATGTTGTTTTACCATTTAATAAACCTAAACCTAAATGTCCAAAATGTGGTGGAGAAATGAAATCAATGCTTAAACCATTAATAAAAAATGGAAAAATTGTGATGAAACTTCCAAAACCTAAAGAAATCCGCAGCTACGTACTCCAACAACTAGAAAAGCTATCAATTAACGAAGAGTAGTTTCTACTTTAATTTTAATACCACGTTTTTCCAATTCTTTCAGAAAAGAGTTTGAGAATTCATCGTTCATTCCGAGTTTTTCCGGAGGAATAACTCCAACTTCTTTCACAATGTTTCTAAGTATTAACTGTGCAGTGATTGATGCTGGATAAGCTGTTGTTCTAGCCATGGCTGTTATCTCACGTTTTTCGTCGTAATGGTCTAACAGACGGTAAACGTAACGAATCTGCTCGCCATTTTGAAATCCTGAAACCTCAACTATTAACACTACGACATCCTTAACTTTCGGTTTCGAGAGTTTTTGTTCAAAAAGTTTAGCGGTGAGTTTTCTTGGCACTACGTTTAAATCATCTATGCGGACTGGTTTTTCGCTAAAAAATCCTAAATCTTTAAGCAGCTTCACCTTTTCAGCGTGTCCTGGGTATCTAAGCGTCTTCTCCCACATTTCTTTCACATTTCTTATCGTGTACAACAAGGTTCTAAGTCCATCGGTGTAAAAAGCCTCAAGTTTTCCAACTTCTGGAAAATCAATGAGTTCCAAACCACTTAAGACTTCTACCTCCGTCATCTTGCCCTTTCTAACAATTCTCGCTTTCCTTGTGTACTCGTCGATGAGGCTTTCAGGAGACCATGTGATTGTGTAGCCTAAAGGTGGAACTGGTTTTTCAGGAAGCCCACCAACCATTATGTAAACATTATTGACTTTGTCAAGTTTTTTAACAGCGTTTCCAACGAGAAAATTGCTTATTCCAGGAGCTAAACCAAAATCTGGAACAATTGTCACATTAGATTTTAATGCTTCCTCATTTAGATTTAAGGGATTTTCAGGTGTGAAAGAAACGTCAACTAGGTTTGCTCCAGCTTGAATACATGCTTTCATAAGTTTATATCCAAGATTACCTGGTAAGAAACCTAAAACTATATCAAAATTTTTCATAAAGGAAACAAGTTCTTTCTGGTTTGAAACATCTAGTTTAATCCATGAAACATTTTCTCCACCTATATTTTCAGAAACTTCCCTAGCTTTAACTTCATCTTTATCCGCAACAACAACATCAGTGTTTCTCATACTTTCTGAAATATCTTTTATTGCAACAGAACCTATTTTGCCGCATCCCACAACAAGAATTCTCATATAAAATTAATGAAATAAACTGTTGTTTAAGATTTTCCAATAATGTTTCCTAAAATATAGAAGATAAATTTGAAAATTTTATATACTACCGAGTAGTGTTAAAAGTTTGAGTATCATGGCTGACATTTGTCCAATATGTGGGCTTCCCAAAGACTTGTGCGTTTGCGGTGAAATAGAGAAGGAACAACAAAGAATTCGTATAAGACTTGAAACACGAAAATTTGGTAGACCAACAACGATAGTGGAGGGTCTAAACAGTAAAGAAACTAACTTACCGAGTTTAGCTCAAAAATTGAAGAGTTACTGTGCTTGCGGAGGCACAGCTAAAAACGGTCAAATAATGCTTCAAGGAGACCAAAGAGAAAAAGTTCGAGAATATCTAATAAAAATGGGATATCCAGCTGAAAACATAGAACTTCAATAATGCAAATAGAAGAGCAAATCTAAAATGAAGGCGTTAGAAAACATAAAAGAGATATTTAAGTCTCTGAAACATAGAAAACCGACTAAAATTTATTGTCCAAGATGCGGAAGCCCAAATATTCATTTATCAAGTAAATTTGATTATTGGCTTACCCCTAAAACCTACGTTTGCGAAGACTGTGGATATAAAGGACCAATAGTAATGGAACTTGAAGAGGAAGATGATTCAAAAGATGAAGAGGGTTAATCTGGAATCTTCAGCTTTAACTGTTCCTTCAAAGTTTTGTAACGGTTTCTCACAGTAACTTCTGTTACTCCCGCTGCTTCTGCAATATCCTTCTGCGTTTTCTTTTCATTATTCTGCAAACATGCAATGTACAAAGCTGCAGCCGCTAAACCCATAGGATCCTTACCCGCAGCAGCTCTTTTCTTCCTAGCCTCCCTCAAAATTTGAATAGCTAACCCTTGAGTTCTACCTGAAATCCCAGTTTTCTCAGCTATCTTTGAAACATAGGTTAAGGGATCAGCGATAGGCATTTGTACACCTAGTTCTCTAAGCAATAGCCTATAACAGCGTGCAACATCTTTTTTGTCGACTAAACTTGCCTCTGCAATTTCACGGAGGGTTCTCGGGGTTCCGCTTCCACGGCATGCTGCGTAAAGAGCTGCAGCAGCTATCGCCGCTATTGATCTTCCACGTACCAATCCTTTATCTAACGCTTTTCTGTAAATGACTGCTGCTTTTTCTTTAACGGATGGTGGAATGTAAACCTTGTCGGATAAACGGTCAAGTTCTGCCATTGCTTGGGCAAGGTTACGGTCTATTGAAGAATGAACTCTTGAACGTATCTGCCATTTCCTTAATCTCCACATTTGTAATCTTGTGGATAAGGGAAGTTTTCTTCCAAAGGCGTCCCTATCAACTTGACTTATAGCCGTTGACAATCCCTTATCGTGAACGGAATAAGAGGTTGGAATTCCTACACGACTTCTAGAAGCCTTCTCTTCTTGGGTGAAAGCACGCCATTCTGGACCTTTATCCATCATTTGCTCTGAAATAACAAGTCCGCAATCTCCACAAATTGTTTCTCCAGTATCATAATCATGGATAAGATTTGTACTGCCACATTCTGGACATCTGTCAATTAAACGTACACGATTTTTAGTTTTTTTCATTTTTCTCCCTTTTTATATTTATTGTAGAACCGTCACCCTTTCCGTAATCCTCATCAAATTTCAGATTAGAAATAGCCCATCCGGCCCCGCGTAACTAATCTCATGAACAGTTGTAATATATAAATTTTGCGGTTTAAATAAACTTATCAATTCAACAAATCATAAATATATATTCCAGAAGGAATTGAAAATCCACGTTGAATAATGAAGGGTTGAAATGAAACTTCCAGAAAAAATTAGAAATGTTCTTGAAAGAATAATTAAAAAGAAAAGGATTGAGGAAAACGTTTACGGTTTAGGTCTTTTTGGAAGTTGGGCTAGAGGCGACGCAACACCGTCAAGCGACGTAGACATCCTAGTTTTAGATGCAAACAATCATAATGAAGAATATGTGGAAAGAGTTGAAAATCAAGGAGTACTCATAGACTTTAATTATATACCAAAAAATATACTTAAGAAACCTATTCCGCCGGAGCTTGACCAAAAATTGTATGAAATGCAAATATTGTACGATAGAGATTGGTCTCTGTCAAATATGAAACTTTTAATTGTTAGGGTTTATAATTCTCCTGAAAGGGTTGAAATAAGAATAAAAGCACACATAGTAGAGGCTGACATTTACTTAAGCAGAGCAACGTCAGCTTATTCAGTGCAAGATTACAAAAGTGCATGGATATTTGCTACATCAGCTTTTGAAGAAATATTACGTGTTCCTCTGGAAATAACGTTGAAACCTTTTTCAATAAGTCGATTTATAGAGAACCTTAAGGAAACTGCTGTAGAACTGAATATGGAAAATCTTTTCGAAAGCTATTTAGAAATTGCGAGGTTAAGTGAAGCAACCAAAAATAAAGCGCAAGAGAAACTTAAAACGTTCAAAAATTTGTGGGATGAAATAAACCATAATGTGAAAAGAAACTCCTTAATTTTTGAATCTTTACACTTTAAAGTTAGAAGCAGATTAAATTATTATTTAAATCAAACCTTTTTGCAGGGAACAGCCTTACGTGTTGAATATATGATAAAAAACGGGAAAATCTTTGACGCTCTATACTATCTTAGAAAAATCCTTTTAGCCATAATTGAAAACTATGCATGGTTCAAAACAACAAAAATGAACATGAGGCTTAACTACACAACTTTAATTAATCATCTTCAAAAACTAGAAAGACATAATCCAAAAAATTATGAAGAAATCATAAAATTTTTCGACTTAAAAGACATCGACAAAAACGAGATAACAAGAATTGTTAACAAAACTAAACATACATTAAGGGATATCCGTTTAAAAAGGAAGAGTTTAATTAAAGATTACCTATTAAAATCTTGAAGCCCGGTGGTGTAGTGGACAAGCATAGCGGGCTTTGGACCCGCTGACGAGAGTTCGAATCTCTCCCGGGCTACCACTTCTATTCGCGTTTTGTGTCCGTTTTGCGTCCAGCGCGCGCTTTGAAGAGTTAGGAGTAAACTATAAACTTGATCTCCGAAGAATTGACCGAGGAACAGGACTCAACTGGTACAAAATACTCATTGATATGGAAGTTAAACCTCAGTTGGGAAACTTGCATAAATCGTGCGTTTTAGTCTACAAAATTAGAATTAAATACCCGAATAGTTATTTTGTTCTCGT
>PIYF01000028.1 GCA_003601875.1 Candidatus Bathyarchaeota archaeon
CTTCCGACTGTTGGAACAGATAGCGCTGTAATGGGCATTTCTCTACGAGTCTTGGGAATACCCATTTTACCATCCCCTCATCAAACGTTCATAAGCAAGTTCCGCTGCCTTGGCGTTTATCTCTCCTATGCTTCCTGACCATGTTTCCCTTATAACTTTCAAAACACTTTCAAGTTTAACTTCGCCTGTTGCTTTTGCAAAGGCTCCTAAAATTGAAGTGTTAACAACTGGCTGACCTGCCACAAGAAGATTCAACTCCAAAGCTATTCCTGTAGCATCAACAGTGGCTATACGCCAATTTTTTAAATCAACTTCTTCAGGCTTTTTCCTAGTGTTTATTAAAATTAAACCGTCTTTCTTTAATCCCTCCGTTACATCCACAACCTCTTGAAGTTTAGGCGCTAAAACTACAATGTAATCTGGATTGTAAACTTGACTGTGCACAAGTATTGGTTCATCACTTATTCTTGCGAAGGCTTTCACCGGAGCTCCTCTTCTCTCAGCTCCGAAATATGGGAAAGCTTGAACCCATTTACCCTCAAGAAAAGCTGCGTGAGCCAACAGTTGAGCGGCTGTCACCGCTCCCTGTCCACCACGCCCATGAATTCTTATCTCTTTAAGCACAGCTTTTCCCTTCGTTTAGAATCAAGATTTGAATGTTTCAAACTTATTAGTGTTAAGATAAAAATTAACAATTTTTATGAAAGGAATCGTAACATTATTTCATCCATCTTTTCTTTTAACTTATCTACAATTTCATCAGACGTATAAGGAGAAGTTTTTAAAGTTTTTAATGGTTTTAATAGTTCGCATACGTCGCTGACTGAAATTTCTTTTTTTAAAAAATCTTTTGAAAGGTTCACTGCAGACAAATATTTGTCTGCGTCATATACGTGTATGCTTCCAGGTTCAACTGCTAAAACCAAATTTAACTTTTTTATTCCATTCCAAGGCATTGCATTGTTTGAATAGCTTTCATAGATTATGGCTTCATGCTGTTTCACTATTTTTTCGTGTGCTTTTTCCACAGCGTAATTGTAGTAACGTCTTGTTATACTGTTTAATTCTTCTAAATTTGATACATGATGAACTTTTTCTGCATTGTGAAAAAGCTTTTGTAACAAAGATTTTTCTTCAGGTTCTAAAGGTGCTGTATCGTTTGCGATTATATGAGTAAAACATTTGTCATTGCATATGGTTACTCTATCAATAATGAAACATGGGATTTCATGGAAAGTTTTCTTTTCTACTGGTTCAAAAGTCCAAAGTCTATGTATGGGATTTATGATTTCCTCTGGAAAGTTGGTTTCTGATGCTGACTTCAGAAGTTTTGCATCCTTTCCATATAGTCGTCCCTCTTTTAATGCGTCATGTAATATGTCATAGTCGTACCACAAGTTGTTGCCAGCTTTAGGTTTGAAACCGCAAGCGCTAATTCCTTTCTCTCTCAACCAACGGATTAACGCCCTAGCAATAGATGTTTTTCCAGAGGAAAATTCTCTGAAACCAACTATTAAAATGGATAAAACCATAATTATCACCAAATTATTAACGATTGTTTTTAGTATGTTTAAACATTAACTACTCAAGGTGTCTGTATTTGTCTAAAAACAAAAATAAAAAACCCGTGATAATTGTGGATTCCCGTGAAAGCCCCATAATTAAAACAGCTCTCGTTGAGTTTGGCTCTAAAGTTGTTGAAGAGGCGTTAGCTCCGGCAGATTATGTTGTTTCTGAAACTTGCGCCGTGGAAAGAAAAGAATTCCATGACTTTTACCGTTCAATTTTTGATGGAAGACTGTTTGAGCAAGCTGAGAGAATTGTTGGTGCTTATGAAACGGCATGCTTAATTGTTGAGGGAAACATCACAAATATTTTGAAGAATGTTCAAAATCCACTTGTTTTTTGGGGAGCCTTGGCAAAGGTTTTAGCAGATCACAAGCTATCCGTAGTTTTCACTCCAAATGAACTGCATACAGCAATGTTTCTCTATAGCTTAGCAAAAAAATTTCAAGAGGAAAAAAGAAGGAGAGTGGCAGTTAGATACAAACCTAAAGTTTACACATTAAAGCAAATACAGCTTTTAACTGTTCAAAGTCTTCCTCAAGTGGGTCCAGAGAGAGCTGAAATGTTGTTAAAGAAGTTTGGAAGTGTGAGAAGGGTTTTCCAAGCAACCAAACCTGAACTTTTATCCGTTAAGGGTTTAGGTGAGAAAACTGTTCGAAAAATCCTAGAAGTTTTAGATAGCAAATATTCAGCAACATAAAATAACATTGTTTAATACTCACAAAAACGATAATAATTAGGGGAGATAAATGGTTTACCCTCCAAATCTTCCAAAAATTCCTAAAAGACCGGAAGAGGAACGTCGATGGCCTTCGCCAACGCCTTACCCTATTCCTTCAGAAGAACTTGGAAAACTTTTGAAGCAGATTCTCGATAGATTAGATGCTATTGAAAAACGTTTAGATAATATAGAAAAAATTTTGGCACAGACAAAACCAAGCTTATAAATGTCGGGTTATCCTTGGTTCAAGAAGTTGCCTTGGCATAGCTCCTATTATCCTATCCACCAGTTTACCATTCTTAAAAACTAGAAGTGTTGGTATGCTCATTATCCCGTAAGCTGTAGCAGTTACAGGGTTTTCATCAACATTTAGCTTTCCAAAAACAATTTTTCCAGCATAATCCCTAGCTAATTCCTCTATCACTGGAGCAACATAAAGACATGGACCACACCAAGGCGCCCAGCAGTCAATAACGACTAATTGATGACTTTTAACAAAATTTCCAAAATCGTTATCTGTTACTTTAACTGGTTTATTAATCACTTTCTCCTTAACTCCTTCCTTTTTCTTAAGAGATTCCTTAACCATTTCTCGAAGTTTCTTAAGTTTTATTCTCTTAAGTTCTTCATCTTCTTCAGACATTTAGTTTTCCCTTCGTTAACAATTGTTAAGTTTTAACGGGGTTGAGAATAATAGCCCAGAAATATAAATTTTCTTCAATTTTCAAGCAAATGCTAAGAAGAGAATTAGAAGAAGACCTGTAACTCCAAACAGTGGTAGTGAAATTTTCTTTGCTTTCTTAAGGGCTTCATCCGTTAAGAGGCATAGTTTCTCTAGTTTTTCAGCTCCTATAACTTTAACTTTGGGAACAGTTATGTTTACACATGAAACTTTAACTTTTTCTAGTTTTGATAAAGCGGATGAAACAGTTTCTTTCACATATCCTATTAATTTTTCATTGTCCATAACCTCACCGACTGGATGGTAACCGCGTCTATCCATCACAACAGCGTTAACAGCATGTGTATCCGTTGTGAAAACTTCGCATTCATCTACCCCTATAGATTTAACAGCGGAAATTATTCTTTCTCTTAACCCAGAAACCATGTTGTTTCCATCAATGACTATGTAAGCTGCTTTTTGTCCATTAACTTCGATAACGAAGGATGTGATTCCTCCTGGTCCCATACCATCTCGTAGAGTGAACTCTTTCGGCAGAATTGAAGATGCTCCAATCTTAAAAGGTGACTTTTTTGAAGAGTAAGCTGCGATTAAACTTTTGACTCCAGCCTTTTTTAAATCATCCAAAACATCAGCGAGGTTCATTTCACCATCCGTGCTGTTATGGGCGTTAATAATAGCGCAATGATTTAACCCAATTTTTCTAGCTTCTTCCAGTAAGTATAATCCAAGTTCTTTTGGTAGATCCTCTGTTGTTTGAGGTGCAAGACTTAAAGAGAGAAGAGCTGATTTGCCGAATATTTGACAACATGCAGTGGCTGCACCGTGTTTAACTTTAACAAATGGAGAAGCCTTTGTTTCAGAAACCTTAAACCTTGAGGCTGCAATGACTTCTTTAATGACTTTTTCATTTTCCCTCTGTGAAGTTAAATCAGCTTCATGTCCAAGTAAACCATGAGGAACACATGCAACACAGTCAAGCTTTTCCTCCAAATTATTCTTGAGCATGGATGATAAAAGGCTGCTGCCAACATTTTTAAATGGACCTGGATGAATGGATGGGATAACAATAACGGCCTTCGTTTTTGATGCAGAGGAGGCAAACTTTAAAATTGAAATTTCAACATCTTTTTCTTTTCCAAGTTTATCTAAGAATTTTTCGAATGGAGCGTTTAGGTTTGCTATCCAGTTTAATAAGAATGCCTTAAAAAGAGATAGAGATGAAACTCCAACAGCCCTTTTTGCAACATTGTTTATTGTATAAGTGAAAATGAAACTTGATGCAAGGCTTATAATTATTGAGTATGGAAGGAAAAGCCACAAGCCTGGGGTTAGACTATGCTTTAAAGACCAGAGAAAGAGAAACGGAATTATGCAAGAGAATGGTTGAACAAGGGAGCTGCATAGAATTCTCCAGTTGCTTATAAAGGTTGTTGAGTTAAAAACAATTAACCGTAAAATCATAACTGCAGAAAAACCTAGAAGGCAAAACCTAGCCCATGCCGTTACATCTTTAAATAGAACAGCGATGGTTGCACCGATAAAAATCAGCAAGAACCAGAAAACCCAACTGAAGAGGGAAAGTCCGAGAAGCCTTCTAAAGTTATAAATTGGATCTTTTCTCAAAAAAGTCTTGCTTAACATGTAATCGGCAATTATGTTTAAAATGAAAATTGATGAACCTAAAGTTAATCCGTTAACCAAACCGTCAATGGATGGAAATAATAAAATAGTTGAAATGGTTCCGCCAATTATACAAAGTGATGCTAAAAACATGAGTATTTTTTTGAATGTTGGAAGTACAAATAAAGATGAGTAATGTTTAACAGCTTTATCTATAGCTTTGCTTAATGACTCTTCTTTTAACACTTTATCTTCCAGCTGATTTTATGAGAAAAGCTTTCACATATTAAATTGTCGAATAAAACATTTTTAACATTAATCATTCGGTGGTGAATAAGCATTTTAACATGTACTAGGAAAATGTAAAGCGGTGGGAAAGACACGGTTATGGTTTATACGGCTTTTCCTTCGTTAACTAGAAGAGTAAGTGTTTTATGCTTAAAAGTTAATTTTAAATTTTGCGAACTTTATGCCTGAACAAAACCTACCGCCAACAATCTTTCACATGCTTGAGAAAAACTTGAATAAAAGGGTAAGGGTGATTTTAGATCCGTCTTATGGTTTTGAGGGTAAGCTTGCTGCTGTTACAAGGGAGCCAGCTGGTATATGGCTTTCAGATGCTGAAGCAGTTACTTTAAGGGCGACAATAGCTCAACCTATACCTCAAGTTGCAAGCAGAGAGGAAAGAAGTGAAATATTTATTCACTTAAATTCTGTTCAGAGGATAGAAGTTTTACATTCAACTTCTTCTAGACGTTAAAAGAGTAAGTGGGAAATTGCAACAACCACTATTAATCCGATAGCCGCAGCTACAAGCACTTCCGGTTTAACCTTAACTCCTTCAGTTTCCTCCTCGAAGAATCTGAGGAGTCCAGCGCTTGCAGCCGGCATCGGCGCCTTTCTTTCCTTTTTCCTTTTACTCATTACGTATCATCCGTTTCTAAAACATAACCGTGGTTTTCTCAATTATTAACTTTACTGTCGCTCAAAGAATTTTTATCTGTGAAGTAATATACTAATGAAAGGTGTCTCTAAAATGTCAACTCCACGTGACGACTATAATCATGTTTTTGAACTTTTACAGCAACATCATAAATGGTTTCAAGAATGCATTCCTTTAATAGCCAGTGAAAACATTCCAAGTCCAGCTGTCCGTGAAGCCTTAACATCTGATTTCGGAAACCGTTATGCTGAGGGATGGCCTGGAGAAAGAGTTTATGCTGGTTGCCGTTTCATAGATCAAGTGGAATTTAAATGTATAGAGTTGATGAAAAAGCTTTTCAAGGCTGAATTTGTGGATGTTAGACCAATATCAGGTGTTGTTGCAAATCTTGTTGTTTATACAGCTTTCACTGAGCCTGGTGACACTATGATGGCTTTATCCATTCCATGTGGTGGACATATAACTATGGGGAAGAAAAGGCTTGGTGGAACAGCTGGCGCTGTTCACGGGTTGAATGTTGAATATCTTCCTTTAGACTACAAAGAGTTGAATATTGATGTTGATAAAGCGAAAGCTAAAATTGAAAAACTTGCAAATGAGGGTAAAACACCCAAGCTTGTAATGTTTGGAGCCAGTGTTTTTCCATTTCCCCATCCAGTTAAAGAGTTAGCTGAAACAATTCACGGGGTTGGTGCAACTGTAGGGTATGATGCAGCTCACGTTGCAGGTTTAATCGCTGGAGGTCAATTTCAAGATCCCTTAAGGGAAGGAGCAGACGTTGTCAGTTTAAGCACTCATAAAACATTTTTTGGCCCTCAACATGGTGGAGTTTTATCTTGGGAGAAATATGCTGATAGGATAAAACGTGCAACGTTTCCTGGAATGGTGAGTAATCATCATTTACATGCAGTTGCGGGGGTAACTATAGCTTGTGCTGAACTTCTTGAATTCGGGAAGGAATATGCAAGTCAAGTGGTTAGGAATGCTAAGGCTTTAGGTCAAGCATTATATGAAAGAGGTTTTAACGTTTTAGCTGAACATAAAGGTTTCACACAGTCGCATGTAATTTTGATAGATATAACAAAACATGGGGATGGAGGTACAATAGAAGAAACTCTGGAGAAAGCAAACATCATAATAAATAGGAACTTGCTGCCTTGGGATATAAAGGAAGGAAGACATTTTATGCATCCAGGTGGTATAAGGCTTGGCGTTTCAGAGGTTACAAGGCTGGGTATGAGAGAGTCTGAAATGGATGAAATAGCTGAGTTTATAAAACGTGTTGTGATAGATAAGGAGTCTTCAGAGAAAGTGAAAGAAGACGTTGCTGAATTCAGAAGGAACTATCAAAAAGTGCATTACTGCTTCGAAAATGCAACAGAAGCCTACAAGTACATAAGAATCCGCTAAAATTATTCTTATAGAAATGAGTGGTAATCTCCAAGTTTGGACAATTGGTTATGGAAACCGTTCAGCAGATAAATTTCTAGAGTTGTTAAGGGAGCATGAAATTCAAGTTTTAGTTGATGTTAGAAGTTTTCCCACATCTAAAATTGAACATTACAAAAGGGAAGCATTGGAAAGGTGGCTTCCAAAACATGGAATAGAATATGTTTGGATGGGTGAGGAGCTTGGTGGATACCGTAAAGGTGGTTATAAAAAGCATATGAGAACCAAACTTTTCAGGGATGGAATTAGAAAGCTCTTGCAGATTGCACGGGAAAAGCGAACATGTATAATGTGTAGGGAGATAAACCCTAAACATTGTCATAGAAGGTTTGTTTCAGCGTATCTTGAAAAGAAAGGTGTGAATGTGATTCATATAATAAAGAAGGGACAGCTAAATTTATCCCAAATTCTAAACAATACATAAAATTGAATTTGAAGGTGATTGCTAATGCATATACATGAATTTCAGGAAATGATGTATCGCATATACTTCCATAGAGATTCTAAACGTGGTGTAAATGGAACCTATAATTGGCTTGTAGACGAGGTTAAAGAGCTTGGTGAAGCTTTAAAAACGGATGATAAAAAGGCTTTAGAAAATGAGTTTGCAGATGTTATTGCATGGCTTTGTTCCCTTGCAAACATTACCGATGTAAATCTTGAAAAAGCTGCATTAAACAAGTATGATAATAAATGTCCAAAATGTGGAAAATCTCCATGTCAATGCCAATTTAAATAAATTATACTTTCTTAATTATACTGTTAAGTCTTCTCTGTCCCAAACCTGTAAGCTTCCAAAAATACGGTCTGCCACCACTTCTTTCAACAATTTTTTCAGTTTCCAAAAGTTTCAAATGATGAATAACCACGTTATAGTGAAGTTTTGTTTCCCTCGCTATAGTTTTAGCGTCAACAGGAAATCTTTTCTCCAAAAAATCTAGTATTTTCGTTCTAGCTTTTAAACCAAGTTTGATGTTTCTTAAATCTGAGAGGTAAGCGTTTGGATGATAAACTTCCCTTAACATTTTAACCAAAAGATTTTGTGCTGTTTAAATAGAAAAAGTTTCAGTTAAGCGAACTCTACAAGGCTTATCTGTTTAGGTTTCCCACCCTCAAATAATGTGTTTATCTCTTCCCTTACAAGCATAATTCTCTGGGAATAATATTGGGGCAACTTATACTTCTCAATCAACCGTTGAGCGGCATCTAAATATTTTTCTATTCCTCCACGGTAAACAGTTAAGGTTATGGTGCCACCGCAAGACGGACATTTTCCGTTAAGGGGGAGACGGCGGAAATGTCGGTTACATCTTTTACATCTGAAGGCTTGCGTTGAAAAAGCTCTTAGATTTCCAGCTATATCCCTTATAAAATGAGTTGTTAAAACTTTCAAAGCAACTTTTTTAGCGTCTACAGCCTCAATTTTCTCGGCGAGCTTAAGCTGATTATTCAACTTTTCAATCATTGTTTTAAACTTTTTATAAACACTTTCAGCATTTCCAAGGTTAATATTTGAAGTTGGAGTTGTATATCGAAATCCTTCAAATTGAGCTTCGGTTCCAAGCCTATACTCAATTATATCTATTAATGAACTAACATTCTT
>PIYF01000029.1 GCA_003601875.1 Candidatus Bathyarchaeota archaeon
CTTTTAACGGTTACATTAAAGTAGCCAGTATTATTGTAATCAAAGCTAACATTATCCATAAAGAGTATTGCCATCGGTAGTTTACTCGTTGTATAAGTTAATTCATAACCTTCCATCGTTTCCACGGTAACTGTAACATTTTGATTCATCCATTTTTCCCAATTCTCGTGACATATGAAGTTTTTCTCTTCCTTAGGATGTAATACATATGGGAGGGCTGGTGTAACATTCTCTATCTGAAGCTCAAATATCTTTATCTTAGAAATTGTAAGGTTTACTTCCGAATTTTCTGAATTTCTTATGGTTAGAGCGAAGTTATTTACAGTTTTAGATGGATCAAAACGTGGTGTGATGCTCCATTTCACTGATGGAGTTAGATAAGACTTACTTTTTGTTGATGCATTACCCGCTATAGGTTCTATTCTTACTTTTTCTCCAGCTAACTCTCCCCAATTGTAATTGCACTGAAAGGTTACTTCTTCTCCTATCCTTAGTAAGTATGGAAGTGGAGGAGTCGTGTCTGTAACATTGTATATTTCGTTCGATTTCTCTCCAATTAGTTGGATAGCTGTTATAGTTGCATCAGAAACAGAATTTGATGGATTAAGAATCGAAACGTTAAAAGATCTGGCGTTTTCAGCATTAAAGGATGCACCTATTACTGTCAGCATTGTTGTGTTTTCAGGCATATTATAATAATTTGACATAACCCACATGTATGAGAGAAATGAACCAATTATAAGAGAGATTAAAATCGATAAAATTAACCATAATGCTGAAACGGCTTTTAAATTATCCTTAGGCGTTTGTGTTTCCCCCTTTTACCCTATCAATATTTGACTTTTTATTCACTTGTTTGAAGTAAATAAGCATTCCTCTAACAGTTTATTGAACGTTAAGTTTATAATAAAAGCCTAAAACCTTTAATTCTCTTGAAATGAGGAAAGGGCATGTCTGAATATGACGTAGTTATAGTTGGAGCTGGAATTATCGGTTTATCAACGGCTTACTATATTAAAAAGAAAAACCCTAAGGATCGTGTTTTAGTTATCGACAAGCTTAATGCTGCTGGGCAAGCTAATACAGCAAAAAGTGCGTCAGCTTTCCGATGCTTATTTTCTTCTCAAACAAATTATATTTTAACAGATTCATCTGTTGAGTTTTACCGTCACTTAAATGATGATTTAAGTTTAGATTTGGGTTTATTATGGATTGGTTACTTGTGGCTTCTTGACGAAGAAAGTTATAAGGAATCCGTTTCCATCTTGAAAAGTTTGGGAAGAAATATTAGTTATAGGGTGTATGAAAGTGATGAATTAGCTGAGAAATTGCATATGCGGACAATTTTTAAAAATGATGAAGAAGCTGAATTAATGGGTTTAAAAGATGTTTGTAAAGGTGTTTTTATCCCTAAAGCCGGAGTGATTGATGCAGATTCTCTTGTAAATTTTTATGAAGAATCTTTTTTAAGGCTTGGAGGAGAAATACGGTATGGTGTAAATGTGGAAAAACTTCTTGTTGAACCTTATGAACCCTTAGGGATTCCAGGTGAACCATATTTCTGGCAGGATTCAAGGGTTGCTGGTGTAAAAACGGATAAGGGGGTTATTAAAGCTAAAAAGACAGTTTTAGCGGCTGGGGTTTGGATTTCTCAATTATTAGATGCTTTGGGAGTTGAATGTTATATAAAACCTAAAAAAAGACAGCTTTTCGTTATTAACGCTGACACCCCTGATTTGAAAAAACTTTTAGCCTCAAAAGGTTTTAACAATGTTGGCTGTATACCCTTCACAATCTTGCCTAAACCAGATGTTTACATTCGTCCATTTCCTGATCAAGGCGTCTTTTGGGCTGGTTATGCAGACGAGTTTCCAAGAGCCTTTAAACTTGAGGAAAACCCTCAACCTGAAAAGAATTTCTATCAATATGGGATTTATCAAGTTTTAGTGAAATATTTTCCACAGTTTAAGGATAGACGTCCATCGTCAGCTTTTGCTGGTTTATATGGGATAAACACTTTAGACGGGCAGCCTGTGATTTTTGAGGAGAAAGATTTGATAGTTGTTGGTGGAGCAAGCGGAAGCGGGGTTATGAAAGCGGATTCAATGGGTAGGATTGCAGCAGCATTGTATAACGGTGAAGAATACGCTGTTTTATATGGAGATAAAAAGTTTAAGGTCAGCGATTTAGGTTTAAAAAATAGACGTGTGGAACGTGAAAAATTAATAATCTGAAAGCATAATTTTCAAGTTAAATCTTTTAAGGTTTAAAGGCATATTGCCTCTTCGTTGAGGATGAAAACATGCATGGTTGGAGTGGAAAGTTTCTAAGAGTGAACTTAAGCAAAAACAAAGCTAAAACAGAGAAGTATGACGCTGCATTAGCTAAGAATTTTCTAGGTGGAAGAGGATTCGCCATAAAAATCCTTTGGGATGAACTTAACCCTGGAACTGCACCTTTATCACCAGAAAATAAGCTTATTTTCGCTATAGGACCCTTAACAGGATTAACTTTGCCGAGCAGCGGGAAAATGGTGATCGCAGCGAAAAGTCCTATAACTGGCGGATATGGTGACGGAAACATTGGAACATATGCAGCTGTTCACATGCGTAAGGCTGGTTATGACGCGGTAATAGTTGATGGTAAAGCTGAGAAACCTACAGTTCTTCTAATTCAAGATGGAAAAGTAAGTTTTCTTAACGGTGAAGATTTCTGGGGTTTAAGTTCTTTTGAAACTGAGGAAAAATTAAGAGAAGTTTATGGGAAAACCGTTGGCGTTTTATCTATTGGACAAGCTGGAGAAAACCTTGTGAAATTTGCAAATATTGTTTGTCAAGGGGGAAGAGCTGGCGGTAGACCTGGAATGGGTGCTGTTATGGGATCTAAAAATCTGAAAGCCGTAATTATTTCAAGTTCAGCTGAACCTGAAATTGCTTATCTTGAAGAGTTTAAAAAGTTAAGCGGTAAAGCCTACAAGGAGATTTTAACTAAACCTAATTATTCTTTTTGGAAACGGCAGGGAACAATGATGACTGTTGAATGGTGTCAAAAGAACAGTGTTCTTCCAGCATATAATTACAGGGAAGGAGTTTTTGATGATGCTGATGCAATAGGTGGTTTTATGATGGAGAAATTGAAAATTGCTCAACGTGGCTGTCCAAACTGTAACATGACATGTGGTAATGTTATTGAAGATTCTGAAGGAAAAGAATCAGAACTTGACTATGAAAATGTTGTGATGCTTGGCTCAAATATAGGATTGAATGATTTAAGGAAAGTTGCTGTTTTGAACAGGCTTGCTGATGAATTTGGTTTGGATGCAATCTCCCTCGGTAACACTTTAGGCTTTGCAATGGAGGCTTCTCAAAAGGGGTTAATTAAAGAGAAAATTGAATGGGGTGACTTCGACTTCATTAAAACCTTGATAAAGGAAATTGCTTATAGAAAAGGTTTAGGTGAAACATTAGCGGATGGAACCCTTTTCCTAGCTGAAAAACTTGGAGGAACAGCGAAAGAATGGGCTATGAACGTGAAAGGTTTAGAAATTTCAGCTTATGATTGTCATTCAGCTCCAGCAATGGCTTTGGCTTATGGAACAAGCCCTATAGGAGCACACCATAAAGATGCATGGGTAATATCCTGGGAAATGCAGGTTGGACGTGAAAGTTACGGAGAAAACAAGGTTGACAAAGTCATAGAGTTCCAACGCATCAGGGGTGGAGTTTTCGAATCTTTAGTTACATGTAGGCTTCCATGGATTGAACTTGGCTTTGAACTCGACTGGTATACAAAGTTTCTATATGCTGTAACAGGCCTAAAAATAAGCTGGGATGAGCTGAACGTTATTGCTGACAGAATTTACACTTTGATACGTGCCTTCTGGGTTAGGGAGTATGGTGGTAATTGGAGCGTTGAAATGGATGTCCCACCAGCCAGATGGTTTAAGGAACCTTTAACAAAAGGTCCGTTAAAAGGAGCAAAGCTTAACAGAGAAAAATACGATGAGATGTTGCAAATGTATTATAGGAAAAGAGGTTGGGACAGCCGAGGGATACCGACGAAAACAATTCTTATGAAGCTTGGATTAACTGATGTAGCTGAAAAACTTGAAAAATATGTGAAGCTTACCGCTTAATAGGACTTTGCAAAGTAAACAACTTCCCTAGCTTCTTTACCACAATAAACACAGTTTGAAAACACTTTTTCTTTTTTGAAAGGTATGAGTCTTATAGTAGCTCCTGTCTCTTCTTTAATTTTTTCTTCACATTCAGTGTTTGAACACCAACAGGCCCTAATGAATCCTCCCTTACTCTCTAAAACCTTCTTAAACTCCTCATAAGTTTTAACGGTTGTTATATGTTCATCCAAAAATTTTTTCGCTTTATTGTAAAGGTTTTTCTGTATTTCTTTAAGAACTTCATTAACGATTTTAACAGCTTCTTCTTCCTTAACCACGATTCTCTCGAAAGTGTCTCTTCTAGCTAGAGTTACTTGTCCAGCTTCCAAGTCTCTTGGCCCTATTTCAACTCTCAAAGGCACCCCTTTTAGTTCCCAATCGTTAAATTTCCATCCTGGAGTGTATTCTGCTCTGTCGTCTAGAACTGTTAAAACTTTGTTTTTCTGAAGTTTTTCTGATATTTCCTTTGCTTTTTCAAGTATTTTTTCTCTTTCAACTTCTTTGTAAAAGATTGGGATAACAACTGTCTGTATAGGTGCTATTTTTGGCGGTAAAACTAAACCTTTGTCGTCTCCATGCGTCATCACTAATGCTCCTATAAGCCTTGTGGATATGCCCCAAGAGGTTTGCCAGACGTAATGTTCTTTCTCATCTTTTCCAACATATTTTATTTCGAAAACCTTTGAGAAGTTTTGCCCTAAGTTGTGGGATGTTCCCATCTGTAATGCTTTTCCATCAGGCATTAATGCCTCCAAAGTTGTGGTGTAGAGGGCTCCAGCAAACTTTTCGTTTTCTGTTTTCTTACCTACAAGAACAGGAATCGCCAAATAGTTTTCCATTAAATCTCTGTAAATTTCTAAAATTTCCATAACCTCTTTTTCAGCTTCTTCTCTTGTTGCGTGGGCTGTATGTCCCTCCTGCCAGAGAAATTCCCTTGTCCTGAGGAAAAGTTTTGTTGCCTTTGTTTCCCATCTAACAATGTTGCACCATTGGTTAAGCTTTATTGGGAGGTCTCGCCAGCTTCTAATCCACTTTGCATACATTTTATATATTATAGTTTCAGATGTTGGTCTAATTGCTAGTCTTTCCTCAAGTTTTCTGCTTCCACCTATGGTAACCCATGCGCATTCTGGAACGAATCCTTCAAAGTGTTCAGCTTCCTTTTTCAAAAAACTTTCCGGAATAAACAGTGGGAAATAAGCGTTCCGATGGCCCTTCTCCTTTATTTTTTTGTCAAAAATTTCTCTGATTTTCTCCCAGATGGCGTAGGAATGTTCTCTAAAAACCATGCATCCTTTTAGTGGAGCATAGTCAGCTAACCCAGATTTCAAAATGACTTGTGTATACCATTCTGAAAAGTTTTCAGACTTCTTAACAGTAACGCCTACATCAGACATTTCCATCTTCCCCTTCTTTTAATAACGGAGAATATAATTCTAACGTAGAAGAAATTCTAATCTCAACTCTTCTTTTTAAGAAAATTCTATATTTGTGGAACGCAATCGCCCATAGCAATCACTGTCAAACATGTCTGAGAATTTTTATTTAAAAGTTTCTAATTACAAAATGTTTTAATACAGTGAAAATTATTGAGGATGGGAAATAGATTGAAGGCTATTCTTTTAATTGGAGACGGCATGGCTGATAGACCCTTAAAAGAGCTTAATTGGAAAACCCCCCTAGAAACAGCGGAAAAACCTCACATGGACAAGATAGCAAGGGATGGAATTTGTGGAATAATGGATCCCCTTTCACCCGGTTTACCTCCAGGAAGCGACACAGCTACATTAGCTCTACTTGGCTATGACCCATTCAAAGTTTATTCTGGGAGAGGTGCTTTAGAAGCCATAGGCTCTGGAGTTAACGTTCCATCTGGGGCAGTCGCTTTCCGCTGTAATTTCGCCACAGTAGATGATCAGCTGGTTATTTTAGATAGACGTGCTGGAAGAATCTCGAATGAGGATGCCTCAAAACTGGCTGAAAGCCTTCAAAAGGTTAAACTTAAAAAATTTGAGAATGTTGAATTTGTTTTTAAAAACACTGTTCAACATCGAGCTGTTCTAGTTCTTAAAGGACGAAGCTTTTCAACAGCTGTAAGCGATTCAGACCCGGAGAAAACAGGAGTGAAAGTTTTAGAGGTTAAACCTACAGCTAAAACGGTTGAAGCTGAATTTACAGCGCATGTTCTGAACGAACTTTTAAGGCAATTTCACGGAATCTTAAAAGATCATCCAGTAAACAAGGATAGAGTTAAACGTGGATTGCTGCCTGCAAACATTGTTTTATGTAGAGGTGCTGGTACAATTCCGAATGTTAAGGCAATCTCAAAAATTTACAATGTGAAGACGGCTTGTGTTGGAGCTGTTCCCCTTGTCAGAGGAGTATGTAGGGCTGCTGGAATGGATTTGATAAATGTGAAGGGAGCTACAGGTACACCTCAAACGGATTATATGGCGAAGGCTGAAGCCACGGTTAGAATACTTAAAGAATATGACTTTGTTCTTCTTCATGTAAAAGCAACAGATGTTGCATCTCACGATGGAAATTTCAAACAGAAAATTGAGATAATTGAAAAAATAGATGAAATGTTGGAATATTTGCTTAACAACATTGATTTAGATTCAACATACATAGCTGTAACGGCTGATCATACAACGTCCTGTTTAACTCGAGACCATGAGGGTGACCCTGTTCCCTTAGCCATTTTTGGTCCCCACGTTCGAAAGGATGAAGTTGAAAAATATGATGAACGTTCATGTGCTCGGGGAGGTTTGAACAGAATAAGGGGAAGAGATTTAATGCCGATTTTAATGAATCTTATTGAAAAGGTTAAGAAGTTTGGAGCGTGATTATTTAACTGGCATAAGCCGCCATTCTCTGTAATCAGTTACAACTTTTATGTATCCTCGAAGCATTTCGTCAACTTCTGGGTCTCCAGTGTCAACCCTTAAAACTCCACCTTCAATACTTTTAAGCTTATTCTTCGTTGCTATTACAATTATTCTTTTTTTCCCAATTTTTCTTATTATTTCCGGGCTTATTTGCTGGTTTCCTCTTCCCAAAAGGATTCCTTGATGTCCAATTGGTGACAGAACAATCCACGTGTTTTCCCAGTCTTTCACTTCCCTTAAAATTTTCTTTTCGTCAACATCTAAAATTACTCTCCCATCCTTGTAGATGTCTACACCTAACAATGTTTTCTTTACTCCTAAAAGCTCTGCTAAACGTTTCACTGTTGTTCCTGGACCTAAAATATAGGTGGCTCCATGTTTCATTTCCTCGATTACAAACTTTGCAATGGCAGTTTGATTTTCTTTTTCATCCAGTGTTGAAGGACTTACCTGTTTGCTTCCCTGAATTCTTAATGGAACGAATGGTCCTTTCAGAAACCCGTAAAGCTTAACTTTAAACTCATCGCTTCTTATGGCGTCTTCATCAGCGTCCATTATTTCAAAATCTGTTATTTCAGCTTGTTTATTAGCAAAGGCTAAGATGACATCTACAGCATCTGAAGGGTTAACAGCGAATATTCCGCTATACATTTTAACTCCTGAAGGCACGCCTAAAACTGGGGTTTCACAATTTTGCAAAGCGTCTAGAATATCCTTCGCCGTTCCATCTCCTCCAACAAAAACTATAAGGTTAACCTTTGCTTTCACCATCAGCCTAACAGCTTTCTTCGTGTCTTCAGCTGTTGTTTTCTCACCGGTTTTCATGGGTAATACCTGAACCTTTAAATTTGCTTCCCTAGCTTCATCTTCCCCCATAATTCCCGGACAAGTTAGGATACTTATTGACTTTGACGCCTCTTCTTTCAAAATTTTTAGGAATTCAACAGCTCTTTTTGGTGCAACAGGCTCTGCTCCCCTCTTTATAGCTTCATCTAAAACTCCGTCGGTTCCCTTTAACCCAACTTTTCCTCCCATACCAGCTATTGGATTAACTAAGAAGCCTAACTTCATTTTCACTCGTCATGAACAAGTTACATAAGACTATAAAACTATTTTACAAGCATATGATGC
>PIYF01000030.1 GCA_003601875.1 Candidatus Bathyarchaeota archaeon
TTTCTTATGAATGTAATGTGCCTTAGGACTAAAATTGTTAGTTTATGCTTCCCATGGAACTTTAACTGCTAAACACCCAGACGTGTTACTTCAAAATTATTATTTATAGAACGAGTTTCTGCAGTGGACCGGGCGGGATTTGAACCCGCGACCTCCTGATTGCGAATCAGGCGTTCATACCAGGCTGAACTACCGGCCCTTAAACCTTACATTATTAAAGTTGAATTTAGGTTTTGCTTGCAAAATGAATAATCATCACGAATTGTGAAACTTTGTTGAGGATTAAAAGCCGTCCGAGTAACTCTGAGATTTCATCTTAACTCAATCTAATGCCTTCTCATCATCCGGCAAAAAACAATAAAGAAACGTGAAATAAAAAAGTTCTGTTTAACAAAAAATGTGTATTCTGAATTCAGTTTTTCAATTCATAAGTTAGTTAAATACCTTTTGCATTTTCATTGTTAGAAATGAGGGAAGACTCGTGAGTCAAAATTTAACATTTAAACAGAGAAAAAATTTGGAGGCTAAAATGGCGGAGATTTTCAAGGAAAACCTGAAGGAATTATCGGATGATTTTAAGGAAATATTGCTAGATGACTTAGTTACGGCCTTTCAAAATAGAATAAATGTGTTAATTCGTGTACAAAAGAAAAGAGGCAACTAACATCAACTAAATAGGAAAAAGACAGAGTCTGAATACATAAAAGCTTTATATAAAAAATGTGAAAATATGGCAAGAGGTTCAGAGGATGAGAAGATCAAAACTTGAAATGTATATAGATATTTTGAAGGTGTTAGCTCACCGTGGGCCTCTGAAGTTAACGCATATCATGTATAAGGCCAATGTAAACTGCAGTGTTCTAAAACAATACCTTGACTTTTTGATAAAGCAAAATCTTGTTGAAGAGAAAACTGTTGGAAAAAGAAGAGTTGTCTACATGATAACCCAACGTGGCATTAGAGTGCTAAAAGCCTTCAGAGAGTTAGAAGAAGTATTCACTGTTCTGGAAGATGGGAGAGCAAGACCACCAATTCCATATTAAAACTTTTTAGAATCTTTTATTTTTGATATTTTAGTTTTAATTTTATATTTAGATTTTTTATATGCTTATTTGATAAGGTTTCTGGATAACTATAAGTGTTTCGTAAGACTTAATAAATACTCCTTCCCATCTAGAAATGTACAACTGTAAAACAGATGGGATTAAAGTTTGACTGGACAGGATAACCTAGGAAGAAAATCAACAAAAATACTTGAGAAAATTAGGGAAAACCTTGAAAAATTGAATGAAAAAATAGAAATCATGATAGAACTTCAGAGAAAAGGAAAAAGAGAAATGCAACCTATACCAGAAACCCCCCTTGATGTGATGACTTTACTATCAATGCCCGATCATCTTAGAAAAACGGCAATGACTGTCTGCAGGCTTGGCCGTGCAACAGCTGAAGAAGTCGCTCAGCAGACTCATAGAGCTAGGGCTGTTGAAAGTGCATATTTAAACCAGCTTGTTGTTATGGGATATTTAAAAAAGGAGAGGGAAGGGAGAAAAGCATATTTTTACATAGACAAGGAAAGCCGTGAGTGATATTTATGGGTAAAATAATCGCCGTACATTCATATAAAGGGGGAACAGGTAAAACCCTTCTTTCAGTAAACCTAGCTGCTGCTTTAGCTAGAAAAGGGAGAAATGTCTGTCTCTTCGACCTTGACTTCCGTGCTCCAAGCTTATCAGCTCTTCTGAAGGTAAAAGCAGAATATTGGCTAAACGACTATCTAAACGGAACATGTGAAATCGACAAGGTGTTAATCAATTTAACTGGAAGACTCAGTAATAGCGGAAAATTTTTTGTCGGTTTAGCAAATCCGACAACTGAAGCAATCAGGGAAATGTCAGCTAAGGATAGAAGATGGGAGATGCATGCCTTGGGAAGACTACTTTCCCTTAGGAACTCACTGTTAAACAACGGTTTTGACTACTTAATTTTCGACACAAGCCCTGGGCTTCAATATTCATCTATAAATGCAATTGTGACAGCGGATCTTGTGCTCGTTGCCTCAACATTTGATAAATCTGACATTGAGGGAACAAAACGCATGTTAAGAGAACTTTACGACTTATTTGAGAAAAAAACTGGGATAATAATCAATAAGGTCTTATACGATGAATCTTTAAGAAACACTGAAGATGTAAGGAAAAGCATGGAACAAACCTATCAATCACCAATTTTAGGTGCAATACCATGCTTTTGCGACGTTTCAAAGGCAAAGGGTACAATAATATTCGTAGAGGAAAAACGCAGTCACCCTTTCACTAAAATATTAAATAAGATTGCAGAAAAAATAGATGAAATGAAGGTTAATTAACTCTATATAAAATTGTATTTTAACTCTCCAGCAACAAAATTTCTAACAGTTCCATCTAAAAATTTAACAACAAGTTTTCCTTCATTATCAACATCTTCCGCAATTCCTTCATACAATTTCCCATTCATTAAAATTTTAATTCTCTTACCAAGAAAAGAAGCAAAACTTTTCCATCTTTCAAGAATTTTCCGGAAATCTTCATTTAGAAAAAGTTCATATTCTCGTTCTATTTGAAATAAAAGTTCACAGAGCAAATGTTCAAGTTTAACGTTTCTCTTAAGTTCTTCCTTCAATGTTGTGGCTGAACACCTCAAATTTTCTGGAAATTCTTTAAGGTTTATGTTTACGTTTAATCCTATGCCAACCACTACAAATTTTAGTTTCTTTTCCTTTGTAACGGATTCTGTTAGAATTCCACAAACTTTTCTGTTGTTAATCAAAATATCGTTCGGCCATTTTATTTCAACGTTTAAGTTGAAAGTTTTCCTTATTGTTTCAGCTATTGCGAGGCTTATTGGAAATGTTAATTTTGAGGCTTCAAATGTTTTAATTTTCGGTTTTAGAATTATTGAGAACCAGAGTCCACCATTTGGAGAAAACCATTTTCTGTTAAGTCTTCCTTTACCTTCTGTTTGTTTCTCCGCAATCACTAAAGTTCCTTCGCTCGCTCCATGCAATGCTAAGTTTTTTGCAAGTTTGTTGGTTGAAGATAAAACTTGATAATAATGTATTTTTCTTCCTAAAATTTTCGTCTTTAGGCAACTTTCAATTTTTTCCTTTGAAATCATCTTATTCGCTTCTTTGAAATGGTTACGCTTGAAAGCAAGTTTTATGTGTATTTCCATCAATTATTGAAGTTTAAGGTGTTTAAAATGGTTGATGGATATCCTTGGTGGAATGAAAGACATAAGGAGCTTGCTGTTGAAGCTAAAGAATTCGCAGATGAAAATATTCATCGTGGTGAAGAGGTTTTCTGGACTAAAAAGTTTCCAGAGGATTTACTTAAAACGGTGGCTGAGAAGGGATGGTTTGGAGTTTTAATCCCTGAACAGTATGGTGGAATGAACGTTGGTGCAACTGGTTCATGCATAGTGACTGAAGAGTTAAGCCGTATATGTTCAGCTTTGGCAAATGTCTACTGTGTCACATTTTTCAGTGGAACAAAACAGTTGCTAAATTTTGGGAATGAAGAGCAAAGGAAACGTTGGTTGCCGAAAATTGCAAAGGGAACAGTGGCTGGAGTCTGCATAACAGAGCCATATATAGGTTCAGATGCTGCAGCCATAGAAACAACAGCTGAACGTGATGGAGACTTCTATATTATAAATGGAAAGAAACGTTTCACAACAAATGTTGGAATAGCTGACATGTATCTGGTATATGCGAAAACAAGTGAAAAAACTGAGGACAAAGCAAGGTATAAGCATTTAAGCGCCTTTATAGTTGAGAAGGGTTCACCAGGTTTCACCATTGAAAGAGTTAACGAGTTAACTGGATGGTATGGGCTTCCAAATGGTTACTTAGACTTTGAAAATGTGAAAGTTCCCGTTGAAAACATGATAGGTAACGAGGGTGACGGATGGAAAATAATGATGGCTGGGTTAAACTTTGAAAGAACATTATTTACAGCTGGTATGCTTGGACCAATGAGAGAGGCTTTACGTTACGCTGTGGGACATGCTGAAAGAAGGATACAATTTGGACAACCAACAATAAACGCGGAGGTAAACCAGTTTAAAATAGCAGACATGATTGCTGGCTATGAAACATCCAGGCTTCTTGTATATTATGCAGCTTACCTTACAGATTTAGGGATGGACAATGTGCTTTACGCAACAATGGCTAAACTATATACTTCTGAAACCTACGAGAAAGTGTTAAGCACGGCAATTCAAGTGATGGGTGGGGATGGATGGACAAAGTTTTATCCACTTGACTCTTTCATGCGGGATGCAAAAGTAAATCAGATAGGTGCTGGAACAAGCGAAGTGATGCGGATGATCCTTTTCAGGCAAGGATTAAGAACATTAAAGGAAGACTTAAAGTTTCCAGCAAGAAGGGTTCATGAAACTTTAAAGGTACCAGTTTCAACACCTAAACCTAAGAAAGTCAGAGAAATAAATGAACATTCGTTATTGGAACTTTTCGCTGAAAACTATATTGTGAATCCTGGATTGTGCATGAGCCGTGAGGACATTAAAGCTAGAGTTGAAGAATTTGATGATCAAAAGCTGGATGAGACTCTCCAAACTTTAGAAACTCAAGGGTTAGTTAAAATTTACAGAGATAGAAAGGGAAGAATAAGCCTTGCAAGAGCTACAATTGAAGGTTTAAGGAAAGCTAAGCCGCGGGAAGCTTACCGCTGGTTCCCAGATTGGATTTCAAAAGAATATATTTTCTAAATAATTTTCCCTATTTTTCGTAAATGCTTTCTCCCCTGAAATTCCACGTTTCTGTTAAATACTTTTTTTCACAAAGTTTTTCTGCAAGTTTCAGTTCTCTTTCCGTCAAGTCACCTTCCACAAGTTCAATTTTTAACGCTTTTTGAAAACCGTCAACTAATGCTTGATAAACCTCTTTTATTGAAACTTCTCTTGCAAGTTCATCCTTTATAGAAGTGATTTTACGTTTTGCCACGTCTACAACTTCCATACATGTTCTAGCCCATGGAACCCTTAGAAAAGTAAACATGCGCTGAAGGTTCACTCCAATCAACAATGTTCCATGCTGAAGAACAAAATCACCTTTGTGGCACTGTGCACTTCCAGAGATTTTTTTCCCGTTAATCGTGAGATTTGGACAATGTTTCGCGTCTCCTTGATTGAAATCTGCTTTTATACCTAAAATTTTTAAGGCTTCAGCTAAACCTGCATAAATTTTTATGTAAACTGATGTAATATCTGTTGCACCCATATCGTTTTTATCGGCAATTACGCTATAGGTTATTTCGTCGTTGGCGTCATGATACACTGTTCCGCCGCCCGTTATCCGCCTTACAACATCAACCCCTTGTTTTTTACAGTTTTCCAATAGAACTTCATTTTCAATTTTTTGAAATCTTCCTATGGAAACAGCTGAGGGTTTCCATCGATAAAATCTTAAAGTGTTTGGAACAAATCCTTCTATTCTTGCCTTTAAAACAGCCTCATCAATAGCCATGTTCATAAACGCGTTATAGGTTTCAAGTTTAAGCAGTCTCCAAGATTTCATTTTCATCCTTTTCGAAAGTAAATTAAACTTTAAACCTCTCATATTATTTTATGAAAAACTCTTTAATGGTTTCGATTAGCAAAGAATTGTTAAAGGAGATTTTTGAAGGTGCAAGGAGACTTTATCCAAAAGAATTAATACTTTTGTTAAGAGGGGAAAAAGATATGAACACTGTTAAGGTTTCGGAACTTGTTGTTCCACCATTAGCGACACGGGGCAGAGGGTTTGCCGCTGTCCCATTTTACATGTTACCCATAGACTTCTCAATTGTTGGAACTGTTCATTCGCATCCATCTGGAAATTTAACCCCATCCACAACGGATTTGAATCATGTTTTTGGGTTAATCCTCATGATTGTTGGTTTTCCCTTTATGGATGAAACGAACGTTGCGGCTTACAACCGTAAAGGAGAAAAGTTAAAAATTTTTGTTAATGGTTAAGATAACAGTTTAAATATTAGTAGTGTGATTAGACGTAGAAGAGGAAAGCATCAAGATGGGTTCAAAATCTCCTAAGGGTGAATTCGCTGCAAGAAAACTGTTGGCTAAAAGGAAAAAGTTTCGATGGAGCAGCATGTATTATAAAAGGCGTATGTTAAGACTTGACATAAAGGCTGATCCTCTTCAAGGAGCACCTATGGCTAGAGGAATTGTTTTAGAGAAGGTTGGAGTTGAAAGTAAACAGCCAAACAGCGCTATAAGAAAATGTGTTCGAACTCAACTGATAAAGAACGGAAGAGTTATAACGGCTTTTCTACCAGGAGACGGTGCCTTAAACGTTGTCGACGAACACGATGAAGTTATAGTTGAAGGTATTGGAGGTTCCCGTGGAAGAAGCATGGGTGACATTCCGGGAGTGCGATGGAAAGTTATAATGGTTAACGGTGTCTCCTTAAAAGAACTTGTTCTCGGAAGGAAAGAGAAGCCGATGCGGTGAAAAATTTGAGTGGGGAAAAAGAAGAAATAAAACTTTTTGGAAAATGGAGCTTCAAAGACGTTGAAGTACACGATTTAGGTTTGAAAAGATACATTTCCCTAAAACCAGTAATCACACCTCACAGCATGGGAAGGCATGAACATAAACGCTTTCATAAAGCAAACGTGAACATAGTTGAAAGACTCATCAATAATGTTATGCGGCCTGGAAAAAACGCTGGGAAAAAGGCGAAGGCGATAAAAATTGTGAAACACGCCTTTGAAATAGTGCATCTTCGCACAGGAAGAAATCCAATAGAAGTTTTAGTTAGGGCTATTGAAAATTCTGCACCTTGCGAGGATACAACAAGACTTAGTTATGGAGGAATAGTTTACCATTTATCTGTAGATGTCTCCCCGTTAAGAAGGGTTGACCTAGCTTTAAGGCATATCTGTGAAGGAGCTAGGCAAGCATCTATGCATACTCCACGTTCAATAGCTGAATGCTTAGCAGATGAACTTATCTTAGCGGCAAATCACGATATGAAAAGTTATGCTGTTTCAAAAAGACATGAAATGGAAAGAGTTGCTCAAGCGTCAAGATAATCATTTAACGTGGATTTCTACAACATCTCCATCTTCAAGAGTGAACATCAACCCAACCTTTTGCGGGCTGAAAACTAAACGTTTAGACCAGACCTTTGCATAAGCAAAGTTTTCACTGAAATCACTGTGAATGTTTTTAGCTAAATCAAAAATTGTTGAGCCTCTTCTCAAAATGAAGGGTTTCTTTGAAAACTCCTTTTCTTCAGGTTCCTTCGTATAAACTCTTATAATATCTAAAGTTTTAAACAATTTTTCTCCAAGCTTATTTAACCCTTCACCAGTTTTACATGAAACTGCAACTATTGGAATTTCCCCTTTAACATGATTCTCTAACGCTTCAAGATTTCTCACAGCTCCTTCAATATCCATTTTGTTTGCAACTATTATGGATGGTTTATAGGTTGCTGCTCCAAAAACAGCGTCCTCAACATCGTCAAGGGAGACTTCTCCATAAATCTTCACAACAGCGTTTCGAACGCCATAGCTTTCCAGAAGGGTTCTAACATCCTTTACGGTGCAGCTGAGAAGTTTCCCTATCAAAATTATCCTTAATCCAGCACCCATAAATTTTCTTTCCAGTTCAACCCTGCCTTTAGGTTTTTTAACAAGAATTCTAGCTTTCTCCAACTCTGTTAAAATAAGGGTTAACTGGTTAATGGAATCCCGTGAAAGGTCAATCATAAGAATCAATCCGTCAGCGTTTCTGGCTAGGGCTAAAGTTTGAACCCCCAAACTTTTACCTTCCGCTGAACCCTCCATTAAAGCTGGGGCTTCAACAATTTGAAACTGAACATCCTCGTAAGGAAGCATTCCAGGAATCGGCTCCCTTGTTGCATAGGGTATTTCTGAAACAGAAACCTTAGCGTTAGTCACAGACTTTAATAAACTGCTCCTTCCAACATTTGTTAAACCTAAAATAACAAACTGAGCAGCGCCTTCTTTCTCTATAAAAAATTTAGATGCACTTCTCCCCGTCTTCTTCCTCTTTTTCTCCTCAATTTCCCTTCTTAAAGNNAAGCAGCCATCTGCTTTTTAACCTGAGCGCAAAGTCTTGCAGTGCCCTTATGTTTAGGAACAAGACTTAAAAATTCCTGCATAAGTTGAAGCTTCTTTTTCGGATCTTTCGCTGCAGAAACTTCAGCCCATTTATGTTTTGCTTCAGCCGGCAAGTTAGTCGGCATTTTTAACGTCCAAGATAATTCTAGAGAATCCTTAATATTTATTTTGATGTAAAGCACCAATTCGTAAGCATGCTTTTTATTAATTTTGGTGTTTTCAAACCTATTTTACTTTATTTTTATTAAATTTTGCTATTGGGAAAACTAATATACAACTTGTATCAAAAAATTTTAGAGAGAGTTTGAAATTTGGAATATGAAATTAAATATCAACCTGCATATTCTCTTTTAGAAGTTAACTTGGAACCTAATGAATCTATTGTTGCTGAAGCTGGGGCTATGGTTTACATGACTCCAAACATTAAGGTTGAGACTCGGAAGAGGGAGAAGAAAAGTTTATGGAAAAGCCTTAAAACAACGCTTCTAGGCGCAGAATCCTTCTTTGTTAATGAATATTTTGCTGAAAAAGGAAATGGAAAAGTTGGTTTTGTTCCTGCACCTGTAGGCGACATAAAACATCTTAAGGTGAAACCTGGAAAAGGACTGATTCTTCAGAAATCTGCATATATAGCATCTACAAATGATGTTCACCTAGACACTCAATGGCAAGGATTTACGAAAGGAATCTTTGGACAAAGTTTCTTCATGCTTAAAGTTTCAGGGCAAGGTGACTTGTTTGTTAATGCTTTTGGAGCCATAGATCAACACAGCCTTGGAGCAGGTGAATCCCTAATCGTGGATAACTATCACTTGGTGGCTTTCGATGACGTTTGTCAATATAAAGTCAAAAAGTTCGGCGGGTTAAAATCCACAATTCTTGGAGGGGAAGGCTTAGTTACAGAAATTCAAGGACCAGGAGAAGTATACATTCAAACAAAGAATGTTCGTGAATTCGCTGATTGGCTCTGGGAATTATTGCATAGAAGAGTTGAAGAAACAGCGGGAAGAGTTTCAGGAGAGAAGGGACAGAAAACGGGATTCAGCTTTGGAAGGCGCTTCTAAACAATTACTTTAAGCCCCCTTTTTCTATTGTCAACTATTTTAAAAGTCAAATATGTTACAGAAATAGATAAAGTTAAAGTTCAAGAAGCGAAAGTGAAAATTAAACTACTTGTGAAAAACTTAAAATATTTGAATGGATAGTTGTGTTAAACGAATCCACTATAAATGAATGAAATAAAATGGGAGGATAAAAATTGAGTAAATCTGAAAAACCTCACTTAAACCTAGTAATAATGGGACATGTAGACCATGGAAAATCAACAACAACTGGGCATCTGCTTTATCTAGCTGGAGCCATTGACGATAGGACAATAAAGGCTTATGAGGAAGAAGCTAAGAAACTTGGAAAGGAAACTTTCAAGTTTGCATGGGTTTTAGACAACCTAAAAGAAGAACGTGAACGTGGATTAACAATAGATCTTAGATTCCTAAAGTTTGAAACCAAAAAGTATTACTTCACAATTATTGACGCACCGGGACACAGAGACTTCGTTAAGAACATGATTACAGGGGCAAGCCAAGCAGACGGAGCGATTCTATTCGTTTCAGCTAAAAGAGGGGAATTCGAAGCTGGAATAGGGCCTGGAGGACAAACACGTGAACACGCGTTCCTCGCCTTCACATTAGGAGTAAACCAGATGGTTGTAGCAGTCAATAAAATGGATGATCCATCAGTGAACTGGAGTGAAGAAAGATACAATGAAATAAAGAATGAGGTTTCAAGAATGCTTAAAATGGTTGGATACAAGGTTGAAAAGATACCCTTCGTTCCAACATCAGGATGGACAGGAGATAACCTCGTCAAACAAAGCGAAAAAATGCCTTGGTATAAGGGTCCAACCTTAATTGACGCTTTAGACACTTTCGAGGTGCCGCCTAAACCAATAAATAAACCATTAAGAATTCCAGTTCAAGACGTCTATAGCATCACTGGTGTTGGAACAGTGCCTGTTGGAAGAGTTGAAACTGGAGTTCTTAAAGAGGGAGATCAAGTTGTCTTCATGCCAGTTAACAAGAAAGGTGAAGTGAAATCAATAGAGATGCATCACACAAGAATTCCAAAAGCTGAACCGGGAGACAATATAGGATTTAACGTTAGAGGAATAGCAAAGAATGATATACGCCGTGGAGACGTTTGTGGACACGTTGACAATCCACCAACAGTTGCGAAGGAATTCATCGGACAGATAATCGTCATATATCACCCGACAGCGATAGCGGC
>PIYF01000031.1 GCA_003601875.1 Candidatus Bathyarchaeota archaeon
AACGATTATTCAACAAATTGATAAACTTGCAAAGCTTAGGGAAGCATTTCTGAAAGAATTCGACAAGTTAGGGGTGAAACAGAGGAAGAGGAAAATAGCTTTAATTTATATGCCTTTTTATTTAGCATGCTACAAGACCGAAGCTGGAAAGCGTTATTCAAGTTTTCCACCATCCATAGTAAACAGTATAAGTTTTTCAGTTAAGGTTAAAGGAGCATTAAGAAAGCCGAAAATAAAACAGCTTCTTCAACCACGTTCAAAAGAGATAACGTCTCTTCTAAACAAGTTTCCGTTACTTCTGGAGGAAAACGCTGTTTTCAATAGGGAAATAGATGAAGCCTGCCTCAAAGCTAATATGTTAGGAACAAAAGAATCCATCAGATCGTTAAAAATAGGATTGGATAAGCTGAAGGATGAAGGATGGCTTTCCGATAAGGAACGTGAAACTTTCATCAAATCGTTAGCTGAAAACCAGTAACGCTTTATTCCTTAACAATTTTCCTTTTACTTTCATACTTCACATCCTTATATTTAACATAAAGTTCTTTCCTCAAAGCCTCAAGCATTTCAATTTTTCTTCCACCAAACTCTGCAGCCGTAACAACTTGCACATTATGTTTTTCAGCTTCTTCATAAACTGGTTTTATCCTCAACTTATACTTTAAATCTCTAAGGAAAT
This sequence comes from Candidatus Bathyarchaeota archaeon, assembly GCA_003601875.1. Taxonomy (GTDB): domain Archaea; phylum Thermoproteota; class Bathyarchaeia; order Bathyarchaeales; family Bathycorpusculaceae; genus PIYF01. Next base: position 680 of record PIYF01000031.1, read on the forward strand.
GGTGATCTAAAATCAAAGTTTGCAGATTCAATTCTTTTATAGCTCGAATTAAGTTCATGTTTGAAATTTCAAGGCTTTTATAAGAATAACGGAAACCAAGCATATAAGTCATCGGGCCATCCACAAAGAGAACGTCAGGTTTTTCGTCTAGAATAAAGCGTATCTGATCTTCTAACGATGGGCCTTCAACGTCGGATGTGTGAAGAAAACATTCACCTCCACTTTTTATACTTACTTCTGTTACATATCCCAGACGGGGATTTGTTCCATGACAGACAGCCTTTGAAAACCTTATTTCAGTTCTATTAAACTTGAAGCTTTTTCCATCAGAGTATTCAAGTTTTTTAGGAAACCCCTTTAAAACTTTTAGGAAGTAAGCGGCACGTTCCCTTTGGCTTCTATTTATATTTTGAGTTGGATGCTTCAGAAAAACTGTTTTTCCCTTGTAAATTTCAGGATGGTTAGGGTCATGATGGTCATAATGGTAATGTGTCACTATTAGAACATCTGACTTTTCTGCGTATCTCTTAATATCCTCCCATGTTTCATCCAAACGTTTCCATTCTAATGGATGAGGCTCTAAACCATAACGGATTGGAGCCAAAGAAACGCCAGGGTCTATGAGGATTTTTACGTCATCTGTTTCCACGTAGGTTGCCATTGATCTGACACCAAAACTGTCAAAGGCTAGTGGAACAATTTTCCTAATCATTTTAGGCCTTCCTAAAGAATTCTTCTAATTTTTTAGTTTCGGACCGCTTTAATATTTCTGCACATTTTTTAGGGTTTAAAGTTTTATAGTCTAAGCCTAGGGTTGAAAGCATCCTTTGAACACCCCTTGATATATCTGGTGCAACTAGAATTCCCCTCACTTCATGGTTAACTTTGGCTTTAACAGCATCCACATACCTTGCTAGTTGAAGGACAGCGTCTTTCCCAGCTGTTTTCCTCTTGATTTCCACAACAACAAACCTTCCGTTCTTATCAACTCCATAAATATCAACGAATCCCGGTTCAACCTTTTTCTCGTAACTTATAGGTTTAAATCCATCTTCAACCAGGGAAGGTTCCATTAAAATGGCTTTTTGCATGTCCTCTTCACTTGCGTAAAGCGTGAACTCGCCGGAATCAACTAAATTTAAACCTGAAACTAGAAATATTTTATCAAAAAACACATTGACAGATTCAGCTGGTTTTCTCCTTAAAGCGTGAATTTTTAAAATGTTCTCTTCAGCTTTAACTTGGAAAATACAGCCTGGAGGCTGCCAATTAACTGGTTCATAACCTGTTGAACGGTGGACGAGGAGGGAGCCATCCTCCTTAATTATTAATATTCTTTCTCCAGGTTCAAGTTTTGAGGAAGCTCGTCCAACATAGTGAACCCAACAATTTCCAACAATCAAAATGGTTTTATGCTGTGGAAGATTTTCCCTTAACATTTTATAAGCTTCTTGAACAGTTGGGTTCACAAGAACCTTCGGCTCCATCTTTGACATTTTCGCCAATATTTGAAATAGAATTAAACAAAATAAGTTTTACAATAGAGTTATAACAAGGTTAGAGGAAACGTGATGAGTGAATGGAATAAAAAACGGGATGTAATGCGAAACTATAACTTGACAGCACATCTTTATGACATGCGTTATGCTGAAGAACAAAAGGTGAAGTTTGAGGCGATTTTTAAAAATTTGAAACTTAAAGAGAAGAGCTTAATTTTGGATGTAGGTTGCGGAACAGGATTACTATTTAATTATATTGCGGATAAAGCTGAAACCGTTATAGGATTAGACATTTCTAAAAAAACGTTATTTGAGGCTTGTAAACGTTGGAAAAAATTTTCAAATCTACAATTTATTTTAGCTGATGCGGATAACATACCCTTCAAAGATGGAGTTTTCACCCACGTCTTCGCTGTCACTTTAATCCAGAACATGCCGTATCCTATAAGAACCTTGAGAGAGATTAAAAGGGTTACAGTTAACGAAGGTTTTATCGCAGTTACGGTGTTAAAGAAGACTTTCTCTCCAGAAAGGTTTATTGAACTGCTAAGGAAAGCAGGGCTAAAAATTGTTGCTTTGGAAGTTGATGGAGAAAAATTGAAAGGTTACGTGGCTGTCTGCAAAGTTTCTAATTTAACCTAAAATAACTTTAAAACTTCAAAATTTTAGCGAAAGACATATTATAGCATTTGAATTAAGCCATACTTCAAAACCTTCACATCCATAGATGTGACTTGGTGGGTTAATGGATGCCTTTGAAAACTTTAAAAGTGGATACGGATGAAACATTAACTTTAGAGTGGAGATTACATGTAAAAGATTACAAACTTATCCTTGATAAGAAAAAATGTGTTGGATGTGAAATTTGTTCTCTTGCATGTCCAAAAGAAGCAATTAAACTTGAAAAACTGGAGAAAACTTCTGATAAACAACATGTAAAAGTTGATATAGACCTTGAAAAATGCAATTTCTGCGGAATCTGCGATGTTTTATGCCCTTTTGGCGCTATAAGGGTAACATTAAACGGTGAACATTTAGTTTCAGTCGTTGAAAAGGAAAGTTTTCCAGAGTTAATCCGTGAAATTACAGTTGACGAATCGAAATGTCCAATTAACTGTAGAGAATGTGAAGATGCATGCCCGTTAGGTTTAATCAAAATTTTGAGAGTTACAACCGACGGAAAAGTTGTTGAAGACATCGATAATTTAAGCGACGGGGAAAAAGCCAAATTGAAAGTTAAAGTTGAAATTGAAATAGATAAGTGCCCATGCTGTGGCGTTTGTGAAGATAAATGTCCAGAAAACGCTATAAATGTAAACAGGATTTTCTATGGAAAAATGATAATCCATGAGGATAAATGTCCAGAAGGCTGCAAAGATTGTCTAGAAGTTTGTCCCACCCAAGCTTTATACCTTTCAGAAAACGGTAAAGTCCATGTTAACGAAAAGTTTTGTGTTTATTGTGGAGCATGCAAAATTGTATGTCCAGTTAAAGATGCTTTAGAAGTTGAAAGAACAAGCATAAATCACACACCTGTACGTTCAGGAGTTTGGAACAAAACCTTAGAGAAGCTTACTTCACCAATTATCGTTACAAAAGAATTGAAGGCTAAAAGTTCTCGTAGAGCAAGGGAATCTGTTGAAAAAAGGTTAGGATGGAAGGTGGGTTTACATGAGCAAGAATGAAAGAGAAGAGGAGCTTAGAATAGGAGTTTTCATATGCCACTGCGGCTTAAACATTGCAGGAGTAATAGATATACAGGAACTAGTTGAATTTGCAAAAACTCTTCCAGACGTTGTTTACGTTAAGGACAACCGTTACACATGTGCAGATCCGGGGCAAGAAGAAATAAGGAAAGGTATAAAAGAACATAATTTAAACCGTGTTGTGGTGGCTGCGTGTTCACCTAGAATGCACGAGCCAACCTTTAGAAGAACAGTTTCAGAGGCTGGATTAAATCCCTATCTTTTTGAAATGGCTAACATTCGAGAATTTTCCTCTTGGTGTCACTCAAGCAATCCGAAAGAAGCAACAGAAAAAGCTAAAGATTTAATAAAAATGGCTGTTGCGAAGGCTAGACTGCTCAGACCATTAGAAACCATGGAAGTTCCAGTGATAAACAAAGCGTTGATTATAGGTGGAGGAATAGCTGGAATAAGTGCAGCTTTAGATTTGGCTGAAATGGGATTCAAAGTGTATCTACTTGAAAAAAGTGAGAGTATAGGGGGACACATGGCGCAACTCGACAAAACCTTCCCAACCCTTGACTGTTCAATCTGCATTGAAGGGCCAAAAATGGTTGATGTTGGAAGACATCCAAACATTCAGATAATATCTTATGCGGACTTAATAAGTGTAAGTGGCTATGTTGGAAACTTTAAGGTGAAAATAAGAAAAAATCCAAGATATGTCATCGAGGAAAACTGCACGGGATGCGGTGAATGTAGAGACGTATGTCCAATTGAATACCCAAATGAGTGGGATATGAATTTAGGAGTGAGAAAGGCGATTTCAGTTCCTTTTGACCAGGCTGTACCTCTTGTTTATAGAATAAACAAAGACTATTGTATTGAATGTTACAAATGTGTGGATGCTTGTGGAGCCAGACAAGCAATAGATTTTGAACAGCAACCCGAAGAGATAGAATTAGAAGTCGGCGCAATAATAGTTGCAACAGGTTATGACATATACCTCCCATATGATAACCCATTATATGGATACGGAAAATACGCAAATGTAATAACATCCCTTGAATTTGAAAGGCTTATACTGGCAGCTGGACCTACAGGCGGAAAAGTTATCAGGGCATCCGATGGAAAAAAACCTAAAAGTGTTGTTTTCGTTCAATGTGTAGGTTCAAGAGACATTGGAAAATATCCCTACTGTTCAAACTTCTGCTGTATGTACACATTAAAACATGTGGTTCAACTTAAAGAGAAATACAAAGACGATATAGAAGTCTACGTTTTTTACATGGATATGAGAAGCAATTTTAAGGGATATGAAGAATTTTATCAACGTGCAAGAGAACTGGGTGCAAACTTTATCCGTGGAAGAGTAAGCCGCATATTCGAAAACCCAAAAACAAATAATCTAATTGTAAGAGCTGAGGACACAGCCCTTGGAAAACCAATAGAAATTGAAGCTGAAATGGTTGTATTAGCAACAGCAGCCATACCGAAAAAAGGTTCAGAGGAGCTTTCAAGAATACTTAACCTTACAAGAGGAGCAAACGGATTCTTCATGGAAAGCCATCCAAAGCTTAAACCCATGGATGCACCGACAGATGGTATATTCCTAGCTGGAGCATGTCAAGGACCGAAAGACATACCCTACAGTGTATCACAGGGAAGCGGAGCAGCCTCAAGAGCGGCAACAGTTCTTTCAAAATCCACATGGAAAATTGAACCAATAATCGCCGTTGTAGATCCTGAAAAATGCAGAAACGTCCATACAAAATGTGGCATATGCGCTCAAAAATGTCCTTACGGAGCCATAAAAATAGTTGAAAATCAACCAGCACAGGTGATAGCAGCCATGTGTCATGGCTGTGGAACATGCGTTGCTGAATGCCCAGCTGACGCAATAACCCAAATGCACTTCACAGACGCACAAATAATAGCCCAAATAAGAGCGGCTTTAGAAACTAATCCTGAAGACAAAATTGTTGCTTTCCTATGTAACTGGTGTGCTTATGCAGGTGCAGACCTAGCTGGAACAAGTAGACTTGAATATCCACCAAACATAAGACCGATAAGGGTTATGTGTTCTGGAAGGGTTGATAGAGACTTCGTTTTAGAAGCGTTCAGGTTAGGTGCAGCTGGTGTAATGGTTGGTGCATGCCACCTACCTTACGACTGCCATTATATAAGTGGAAACTGGAAGATGAAAGCCAGAATGGATGCGTTAGCACCAATGCTTCACAAGTTAGGGTTAAGCCCGGAGAGGTTCCGCGTCGAATACATTTCAGCCGCTGAAGGTGTAAAGTTTGCACAGGTAGTAACAGAAATGACGGAACAGTTAAAAGCTTTAGGCAAGGATAAAATTAAAGCTGAAAACCAGAAGCTTCGCCCAATCTTGGAAAATATGCTTAAACGCAAGAAAATAATCTGAATACGCATTAATTATACAAAACAAAGGGGAAAAGATGTTATTAAATACAAAAAGTTTATGTAACTGAGAAAGAATGCATAAGCTATGCTAAAACAAAAAATGGTAGACTTGCTATACGAACTGATGAAAAATTCCAAGAGAAGCGACAGAGAACTTGCGAAAGTTATAGGCGTATCACAACCCACAGTTACAAGAATGAGAAAAAATCTTGAAAGACAAAGATACATCCATGGATACACAATTGTTCCAGCCTTAGAAAAAATTGGGTTTGAAATTCTTGCTTTAAACTTTCTCTCAATAGAAACAACGGATGAAACAATTAAAGAATTTAAGGAATGGACAACAAAAAACTCTGAAGTTATATTCCTAAGTTTAGGAGAAGGGTTAAACGATAAAAACTTGGTAGTCATCACCCTGCACGACAATTTCTCTAACTTCTCTAGCTTCATTTACAAACTTAGAAAAAATTTCGGTTCAAAAATCACAACCATCGATAGTTTTTTATGTTCACTTAAAACAGGCGTATTGAAACATTTATCCTTAAAAGACCTTAAAAACCAAGTTAAATATACTTAAGAATCATCCTTATACTTATCACTATTAAGATTAAACCAAAAATTCTACGAAGATTTCCAGCTGAAATCTTTTTTGAAACATTAGCCCCAAGTTGAGAGCCAAAAACAGTTCCAGAAGCAAGAAGCAAAGCCTGTTCAACCGCAACGTTGCCTAAGGACAAGTGTTTGACAACTCCAGATGTAGATGTGAAAATCATTGTAAACATGGATGTAGCAGTTGTAACATGCATACCCATACCCATAACTAGATTCATTATTGGAACGAGAAGAGAACCGCCACCTATACCTAGTAGTCCTGAAAAAACTCCTCCAAAAAAGCTTAACAGAAATCCCATCCACAATTTTCTTTTATTTTCAAAAAGCATTTCTTCAGATATTACACCAAAATTTTTCCCTGAAGGGTTAAACCTGAAAATCATTCTAAAAGCAACAAACATTAGGAAAAATCCAAAAATTAAACCTAACAAACGTTCTTCAATAATTGACGTAAGATAAGCACCTAGAAAGGCTCCTGGAACAGTTGAAATAGCCAAAATCAAACCAATTTTGTAATATATTCTCTTTTGTCTTGCATAATTTATTGTTGAAGCGGATGAAGTGAAAATTATTGATGTAAGACTTGTTCCAACAGCTTGAGCTGGGGAAAAATCATAAAGCAACGTAAGCAATGGCACTATGAAAACTCCACCACCGATTCCAGCGAGAGATGCAACAATCCCTATTATAAAGCCAAATATTGGCAAGAGAAAAACCATCATGAGTTATTCCCCGCAATTTTGCCTTTAATGAAATAAACAATTACGCCTAAAGCTAATCCTATAACACCAACAATCCAA
>PIYF01000032.1 GCA_003601875.1 Candidatus Bathyarchaeota archaeon
AAGCTGAAATGGAGGAGAAGGGTTGGTTAGGTGCTGATCTTGTTTTTGATATTGATGCTGACCATATTCCCACGTCTTGTGGGAAAGTTCATGATGTTTGGGTTTGTGTAGATTGTGGTTTTTCTGGGAGGGGTGTTACTCCTGAAAAGTGTCCAGCTTGTGGTGGAGAAAGGTTTAAGGTGAAAACTTGGCCTTGCGAGGTTTGTTTGGATTCAGCTAAAACTGAGACCGTTAAGCTTTTAGATATGTTGATGCAGGATTTTGGTTTTTCTAAAAGTGAGGTTCACGTGTTTTTTTCTGGACATAGAGGATATCATGTTCAGGTTGAAAGTGAAGTTGTAAGGACGCTTGATGCTTTTGCAAGAAAGGAGATTGTTGATTATGTTTGCGGTTTAGGGATAGATGTGACTTTTCATGGTTTTGATAAAAGAAGCTGGGAAGCTGGTTATCACGAGAGCAGCTTATATTCAAATACTGGGTGGCGTGGAAGAATTTTGAGGGGGCTGCATAATTTTATCGTTCGGGTTGATGAAGATAAACTTTATAGTTTAGGGCTTAGAAAGAACGTTGTAAGGAAAATATTAGAAAATAAAAAGGTTATCTTACAAAATCTTAATTCGCCTAGATTTTTGAGAAGTGTTAAAGGTGTTGGTTCTGAAAGTTGGAGAAAAATACTTGAATATTGTGCGAAATTGCAGTCAGCAAAGATAGATACTGTAGTTACCACAGATATTCATCGGCTTATAAGATTAGTTAACACTTTACATGGTAAAACAGGTTTTAAAAAAGTTGAGTTTCCAGTTTCTACAATTGAGAGTTTCGATCCGTTTAAGGAGGCTGTGGCTTTTAAGAAAGGAACAGCAACAGTTTTTGTTTCGGATGCTCCTAAATTCAGGATAGGTGATGAAGAGTTTGGACCATATAAGAACAGTAAGGTTGAACTTCCAACAGCTGCAGCTGTTCTGCTTATTTGTAAAGGTCGAGGTGAACTAGTTGAATAATTTATATGGTGAACTGTTTGAAGCTTGGAAAAGGGAGCTTGAAAACGAAAAAATTATGAAACTTGCTTCAGATTTTTACTCAAGAGTGGCTGAATATTTACATAAAATTAAAGAAGAAAGTCGGATGCTTGATAGGAAAACTGTGAAGGCTAGACTTCTTAAACTTGAGAAAAGAAATGTTGAATATATGCTGCGTGAATTGGTTAAAAAACGTCATGAAAAAATTATTAAAATTTTAAAGAATGGTGATAGTCTTCCAAAAGAAATGTTAACGGTTGAGGAGAGAAAGGTTTATGGTGAGGCGTTTCCTCTAGCTGAAGCATACAAAAATTTCGTTGAAGATTTGATTAGCGGCATTTTAATGAAACAAGCTGAGCAGAAACATAAACGGGTTGCCCTGCGTTTTCTGAAGGAGACTCCCACAATTGTTGGTGTAGATATGAAAACTTATGGTCCTTTTAAAATTGAAGATATTGCTTCTTTACCGATTGAGAATGCAAAAATCTTAATTAAACAAGGTTTAGCGGAAAAATTGAAATGTTAAATTTGGAAGGATAAGACTTGAAGTTCTCTTATATAGAGAAGTATAAGACTTTAACCGACATTTTAGCAGATCATAAATTAGCTGCTCTTGGAGACTCTTTTGTAAATTTTACTTATTCTTTAGCATTGTCCGAGATGAAAGGTGAACCATTCGGCATTAAAGTGAAGGGACAAGTGCTTGCCAATGCCCTTAAAAAAGCTGGACTTAGAGAATATTTGCCTTCGAGGATGTCTAGGCATACTCTTGCCGATGCTGCTGAGGCGCTGATTGTTTATGCTTGGCTTGCGGATTTGGTAAGTTTAGATGAAACAGTTTTGGTGTTGAGGAAAGCTGAGAATTCAGTTGATGCTTTCACTCGTTTACTTCTTCTCATTAGAAGAAGGGTTAGATTTTAAGGCTTTTTGGAACTGTTCACCGAATTCCTTGTTCATATCAAGGGCTCTTTCCACCGCTTTCTTTAAAGCTTCTTCAGGTTTCACATCACCTTTGGTTCGTATATAGATTATCGGGTTTGATGCTAAAGGATGAGGTATGTCATATCCGGCTACGTCCACATTTTCATCTTCTAAAAGTCTTTTCTGTAATAAATTGCAGAGGGTGTGACCTGCTCCTTCAACTTCAATTTTAAGTTCACTTGCTGTTTTCTTTAAAATTTTAACTTTCATATTTACACTACTCCCTTTCCATAATCTATTGCTGTTTTACGTTTTTCGGTTTTTCTACATCTTGGACAATACATAAATTGCTTTTTTAACTGCAATAAATATCCGCATTGTGAACAGAAAGCATAAACTACCCCTAACTTTTTATCCTTGATTGACAAATGGTACACACTGTTTGTTTCACTTATCACTTTTGCACGTAAAATATCTCCAGGTTTACAAACATCAACCATCGATTCAACATATCTCACTCGCACATCGGAGACATGTAAAACCCCAGTAAAGACTCCTGAAAGCTGTTTTTTCCCCACTTTATAGATTCGAATTACGGCATTTTGGGTTTGAACATTTGAAACTTGTCCCAAAACTATACTTCCAATTCTTGGAATTTTTGGTCCATTTAGAGGGTAAACTGAAACTCGTTTATTTAGAAAGTCGAGAAGGGTGCGCCCAACAACTTTTGAATATATTATCCCGTCTTTCACGTATGTTCCACTTGATGGGATAAACTCTTCAATCACGCCGAGGCGTTCTCCTGGCAACACAAATTGGCCACTTTTTCTCTCCTGAAATTGCAAGTTCATTTCAAAATCTCCGAAACCTTGTATCACAACCTTTTACATGCTTATCAATAAACCTTTTGCTATTTCTAAGTGAAAGAAGGTTTGTTTTTAATAGCTTTCACTGTTTATTACGTATAATTCAACAATAAATTCATGTTTCTCTTTTGTGTGGAAAGGAAACATATGGGGAATCTTCATTAACATAGCGTAGGTTGCCTTTATTTCACCTCCATTTTCTTTCGTTAGCCTTCTTATGAATGGGGAAGGTGAAACTGGCATGACCTTAACTTTTTTCAGTTTTTCCATGAAACTTTTTTCTTTATGTAAACTTTTATGGAGTGAATAGATTTTCTTTCCTACTTGTAAGGCTTTTATAAGAAATTTGCGGTCTGCTCCCCGTTTTTGCACACCGAATGGTGGATTCTGTAATACTGTGTCAAATTTTCCATGTACAGCATCCAAGTCTGCTGTGGCCCATTCAATTTTTTCCTTAAGATTAAACATTGAGGAGTTTTTTATGGCTGTTTTTATTGCTTTTTTGTCTATGTCAACGCCTACGACATGTTGTGCACCGAGGTAAGCTGCTCCGATTGCTAGTCTTCCAGTTCCACAGCCCAAGTCTAAAACCGTTTTACCTATTAAATCATCGTATGTGTATGCTGCTATGTGAAGAATTGTTGCGGCAACATCTGATGGTATCGTATACTGTTCTAAACTTGGTTTTGGAGATGGATGTGCTTTAACTTTAGAAAGGAAGGTTTCCAACTCTAACTTTCGAATAATCCTTCTTTGCATAACTTTTCCCAGGAAATTTCGCCTAGAAAAACCCGAGTTTCTTTTGGTAAAAGTAGTGGTTTCTGGAACTTTGAAGAGTCATCGATTGAAACTCTTGGACAAGCAGTGTTTACATAAGCGTCTACTGATGGAAATTCCATAAGGGCTTCCGGAGTTATTTCTTTAATAGCGAAAAGGTAAGCTTTCTTCCCTGCTTTTTCCAGTTTTTCCTTTAAGTTTAATGCTTCTTCAAGTTTTTTCTGTCCAACTTTCAATCCAACCAAAACTGCAAATTTTTCTGCCTTTTCCGCTTCTTTGATACTTGCCCAACGCTGCCTAACTATTCTTTCAGCATCTTCATTAACTGAGTATCCTCGATTTTCGTATGGATCTGCAACTATCGTCGGTTTTGATGTTGATAAAGCAACTCCTATAGCGTGAAATCTTCCCCCTCCGATAAATAGGAAAGCTTCAACTTCCTTTGCCACAGATTTTGCATTACTGTAGTCGCATCCGATTACTTGTCCTGGATAATTCATTTTTCCAGCATCTCCAATAACAACTGTTTTTCCAATTCGAAGCAGAATTTCCCTTACTTCGTCGAGGGTTTGAACATGTTGAACCGTTGTAACTAAGCCTATTTTTTTCCAGTTCTTCAACATTGGTATGGCCTTTTCCACAGCTTCCTCAACATTTATAGTCGCCCTGGCTTCAACGTATATGGTGGGAACAGCTTCGTGTTTCAAAAGTTTAGAGTGTCCGTAATGAATTATTAAATCTGCATCTAAACTTTGTGCATCAATTGTTGCCAAGTCACATGCTCCATAACATGGGTCAGCAGAAATTATTGGTAATGCTCCAGCTTCTTCAACGATTTTTGCTATGTGAATTGCCTCGGGTTTTAATCCTTCTGGAAGCTGAATTAAAACTCGTTTTGCACCAAGTTTAATTATTTCCTGTTTTACTCTTTCATCTTCAAAATCATAATGTCTCATTTAAACACTCTTCTAAGAACTATTTTAAAATATAGAGGAATTACCAATAAAATAAATAATGGTGTTTAGGTTTCATTCCATCTGGGTGTCCATTCCCAGTCTTGCTTTGGCTTTTTAACTTGCTGCCCTAAACTTTTCTGGCGAAGTTCCTCAAGTTTTTCCAGGATTATTTTCTGTTCAACGCTTGCAACCAGTTTTTTAGTAGCTATCACTGCATCAGCGTTCACTGATATGCTGTCTATTCCAGCTCTGACTAGAAATTCTGCAAAGTCCGGCAGGTTTGATGGGCCTTCACCGCATATTGAAACGGTGCATCCGTTTTCATGTGCAACTTTTATTAGATGGGCGATTATCCTTTTTACAGCTGGGTTTCTTTCATCGAAATATCCCATTTGTCCAAGTCTTTCAGAGTCTCTGTCAATCATTAATATTCCTTGAGTCATGTCGTTTGAACCTATGGAGAAGCCGTCGCAAAGTTTTGAAAATTCGTCTGCTAGTATTGCTATTGACGGTGTTTCAGCCATAAACCAAACTTTGAAGTCCTTTGCCCTTTCCAGTCCTTCTTCCTTCATAATTTCCAATACACGTTTTGCTTCCCAAACTGTTCGGACAACCGGCAACATTACCCAAACGTTTTTGAGACCCCACTCTTCACGACATTTTCTGATGGCTTTACATTCAAGTCTGAAGGCTTTTTCATACCATTTGCTTATGTATCTGCTGCAGCCTCTCCAACCTAGCATTGGGTTGGCTTCAACAATTTCGTATTTTTCTCCACCTTTTAATTCTCTGTACTCGTTTGTTTTGAAGTCGCTGAAGCGGACAACAACCGGACGAGGTTGTATTGCCCTTGCAACCGTGGCTATTCCTTCAGCGAGTTTGTCAATGAACTTTTGGGATTGTCCTGTTTCTATCAAGTAAAGCGGATGTTCACCTATATAGCTGGCTAAAATGAATTCTATCCGCATTAACCCTATACCTTCAAAGGGTAAATCTTTATAATCCTCAATCTTTTCAGGGACGCCTAAATTCATGTAAATTTTTGTAGCTGTAACTGGAACCGCTTGTGCTACAGTTCCCACCGTGCCTACGGTTGAGGCTGATGCTTGAGCTGCTGATGCTAACTGTTCACTTAAAGTTGGTAACACTCCTTCGTAGACGACGCCGCTTCTCGCGTCCACCGTGTATTCTTTACCTGTCTGCATAACTTCTGTTGCATTTCCAGTTCCAACAACGCATGGTATGCCAAGTTCTCTGCTCACTATTGCTGCGTGACATGTAACTCCACCCTTATCCGTAACTATTGCCCCTGCAATTTTCATGAAAGGCACATAGTCAGGGTTAGTCATTTCAGCGACTAAAATGTCGCCTTTTTTCATTACCTTATCTGCTTCTTCAGGGTTTGTGACAACTTTTGCAACGCCAACTCCGAAACCTCTCTTTCCAGCAGCTATTCCCTTCACTACAACTTTAAGTTCTTCAGGAGCCCTTAAAGCTTCAGTCTCAACTGGTTTTTCAGCCTTAGCTAACTTTGTACTCCAAACAGTTTCAGGTCTAGACTGCACTATGAAAATGTTTTGTGGAAACGGTAAATCTTTATCAATTGCCCACTCTATGTCTTGAGGTTTCCCATAATGTTTTTCAATGCGTTTTGCAAGCTCTGCAAGCTTTACTATTTCTTCATCATTTAAGCATGGCTGCTCCTGCTTATCCTCTGGAACTTCTACATGAACTGTTTTCCCAGTTTCGGGGTCGCGGATATACTGTACAGTTTTCTTTGCTATTCGCCTATCAACTATTTTTAACGTGTCTTTGTCAACTATATAGTCATCTGGAGTAACTGCTCCTGAAACTACTGCCTCACCTAAACCGTAGTTTCCTTCAATAACTATTTTTGTTGGGTCTCCGGTGACAGGATTTATTGTGAACATTACACCGGCAGCTTTAGGATTAACCATCTTCTGTATTCCAACACTTATGAACACTTTTTCATGGGCGAAACCTTTCTGGTTTCTGTAGAAAATAGCACGGGGTGTGAAAAGGCTTGACCAACATTTCACAGTGTTTTTAACAACATCGTCGGCTCCCTTCACGTTTAAGTAGGTTTCTTGTTGTCCAGCGAAGGAAGCATCTGGTAAATCTTCAGCTGTTGCGCTGGACCTAACAGCAACAAAAACTTCGTTATTCAATCTTTTGCAAAGTTCTTCATAGGCTTCTCTTATCGCTTTCTCGATATCTTTAGGCATGGGAGTTGACTCAATCAATTCACGGATTTTCTTTGAAGCCTCATCATACTGTTTAGGGTCGTTTGGGTTCGTCACAGTTTCATTTATAATTTCATAAATTTTGTTTGCAATTCCAGTTTCTTCTATGAAACGTTTGTAGGCATAAGCTGTCACTGCAAAACCAGGCGGAACCGGTATCCCCGCATTAAGCATTTCTCCTAGATTTGCGTTTTTTCCTCCAACGGATGGAACATCCGTTTTTCTTAGATCTTCAAACCATATGATTAAATCTTTTTTCATTTTACTCATGCAGCTTTCACCTCTTCTTTTTCTTGTATTATTTTTTCTATAACTATCCTACATGGAATGGGAAGCTTGGCTTTTCCGCGCCTTAAGGCTTCCTTTGCAACTTCTAAATTATCAGCATTAACTTCAACGGTGATGATTGTTTGATTTGGTTTGATACGTGCAGCTGTCCCTACAGGTTTACCGAAAGCCCTTCTCATACCATCTTGAAGTCGATCTGCATGAGCTCCAAAAATCATTTTATTTTCTCTTAGAATTGTGTGAGGATAAGGAAGAATACGTAAACAATAATTCTTTGTAAGCATTTTAGCCAAATAACGGTTTGCAGCAACTCTTGCAGCTTCTAAAGCGTTATGACGAATTTGAGCCTTTTCTAAAGCTACAAGTTTGGCTTGATATTCAAATTTTGTTTTAGTGTCTCCCATGGTAAACTTGGTTATTTTAGGCTGAGGGAAACCTTTCACGAATTCCTTTCTAGTGTAAGGCTGTCCCTTAACAGCTCTATAGTTCCGTGCACGCATTAAGATTCCCCTTCAGCATAGTAATATCGTAATATTTAAACGATTTGTTCAAGCTTGCTAT
>PIYF01000033.1 GCA_003601875.1 Candidatus Bathyarchaeota archaeon
TCATCTTCGAAAATTCGTCTTTTCTTTTCCCTTGAAGTTTAAATTTTTGAATCAGTTCTTTAACAGATATTTGAGGTTTTCCAAACTTCCAAGTTCTTCCACGAAGATACTCGACAATAAGTCTCTCAAGTCTTCCACATTTCCAAGTTGTACCTCGAAGAAGAATTATTAAGGCTTTACTAAGCCTTTTACCTTCACCATTTTCTTTCAAATTCATTCCTTAAACAGTCTTCTGAATTCAAAGATTTATACTTTTATACCAGAAAAGCTAAAATGCAGATTTAACATTAAAAGCGAAAGGTGAACTAAAATTGTTGAAGGGAGAAGTTGGTAAAATATTTTTTTCAAGAATTTTCGAAGATGAAGACCTACCTGAAGCAATTCAAAAAAGAGTTGAAGAAAGTGAGGTTAAGGCTGGAATGTTCATTGTTATTGGAAGCCTAAAACATGTGACTTTAGGATATTACAAAGAAGGACAATACAAACATACAAAAATTGAAGGACCCTTAGAAATAGCCTCTTGCATGGGAAATATAGCAGTTGATAAAAATGGAAAACCTGTAATTCATCCACATATAGTTGTCGCAAATGAGAAGGGAGAAGCCTTCGGAGGACACTTAATGAAAGATTCTCCTGTTGGAGCCACAGCTGAACTTATAATAGTTGAAGGTTTAGGCATACACTTAGAAAGAGCTTTTGATGAAAAAACAAAATTGAACCTTTGGAAATTAGGCTAAAATTTTCATGAAACGTATTCCATGAACATAACCGTAATAATTCCTTAGTTTTTTAACTCTTTTGTATCTCTTCTTTTGATAAAGATTTAATGCAGCAAAATTATCTTCCCTAGCTTCAAGATAACAAATTTTCACACCTCTTTCTTTAAAAACTTTTTCAATTTCAGTTAAAAGTTTCAATCCAACCCCTTTTCTACGATGTTTAGGTGAAACATCAACCGTTAACACATGTCCAACAGTTTGTCCACCATTAAAATTTATTCTGCCGATAATGAAACCCACTATCTCACCATTTATCTTCGCTATCAAACTAACATTGTTTCGATCAAATAAAAGGTATGCAAGCTGTTCTTTAGTGAAAGCTTCAAAACCGAAACATTTCCCTTCAATTTCAAAGAGTTTATCTAAATCTTTAATTGAAGCCTTCTCCACCATTAAAGCAAACATCATCAAAAACCTCATTTTATCGGAATCTCTTCACCCTTAAACTTTCTAGGCCATTCAATTTCCAAAATTCCAGGTTTAACAAGCCTAGCTTTTATCTCATCCCTTTTAACGTCAGGATTTATCCTTAAACGAACAATATGAGAGTCCCTTGTTCGCCTATAGCTTATCCTAAAAGGTCGGGAAGAACCGAAATATAAGCCCCATGGTCCAAAGTGAAAAGTGAAGAAATCATTCCAAAACTCGTCGTTCATCCTTGTTCACCATTAAAATTGTGAGAGAAACTTATTCTTAATCTTTACTAAGCGCTTCCAACATTGCTGTTCCACTTTTCCTTAAAGTTCTCGTTTGATTATCCACTAAACCCCAACCTCCATCTGCATCAAATAATGCGAAATAAGTGAAAAATTCAAAGTTCTTTCGACAGTAATTCACATATTCCTTAACTAATTTCGCCTTAATTGTTTCATTGGATACCATTCCAAAATCCCATTGTCCCGCAGTGTTCGGACGCCATGTTCTAAATCCATACTCGCTCATGTAAACCTTTTTTCCAGTATTTTTAAAATAGGAAGCCCAAGATTCGATATATGTTATGTTCATGTAATTCCAATTTGGACTGTAAGGCATTATTCCATAGAAATCTGTGTTTTGAATATATGGAACTGGAAAATCTTGAGGGTTTCCCTCTGTGTCCATAGATACTTTTATTCCGTAGCTTTTTACATAGTTCACAATTGCCTCCAAAGCTTGCTTATATTCCGGAGAATTTAATTTTCTGATTATTTCACTTTTTGAATCGTTAAATGGAATCGGATAATAAACTGCTATAAATAAAACATGTGTATATTTATGCACAGTTATGTTTTTACATATTGCACCAAGTTGTCTCTCATAATCTTTAATTATCTTTTCATTTGGAAAATCTATGTTACGATATTTGCTTCCCCAATAAGTGGCATGAGTAGCAAAAATCACCTTCAAACCTATTCTTTTTGTGTATTCCAGAATTGGTTCAACGAGTCCCTTATCCACGATATACTCATAAAATATTTTTACACCGTCAAATCCCATTCCCTTAATTAAGGTTAAATCTGAAACTATCTCACTCATGTTATCATGTCCCATCCAGTGAGGTTGATAAGAACAGAAGGCTAAAGACCGTTGTTTCTGAACTGTTATAATCATGAAATATGTAACTGTCCCAGCTGTTAAGATGAAAATTATAATTGAAGCTAAAATTTTCTTATATAACATGTCGTCCCTCCTCTCTTACTTTAGAAATCTAATTGAACCTAAATCATTTTAAAAAGAAAAGCGTAACGCATAAATCATCTTTTTCATCTAAAATTTAATGATTTAACGGGCGGTAGCTCAGCCTGGTAGAGCTTCCGAGTCAGCTAGATGCTAGCTGACGGAGATGCTGTAGACATCCACCATTGGTGGATGTTAACCAGCCTACCGGGCTAACAGCAGAAACCGGAGTGTCGCAGGTTCAAATCCTGCCCGCCCGACCAAAATTCAATTTAATTTTATTCCTTCTTTTTCAATTTCTTTAAGTAATGTTTCCTTTAGAATTATTTTTTTGATTTTTTCTATATCGTTGCTTAAAACTCTGTCTTCCATGATTATTGGCACTTCTCTTCTTATAACTTCGTAGGCTTTCCTTGTCCCTTTCCCGAGTTTTTCCGGATTTCTAAATTCTGCTGCTTGAGTTGCACATAAAAGTTCTATTGCAACAATATATTGTGTGTTTTCCAGTATTTGTTTTGCTTTTAACGCTGCTGTTACACCCATACTTACGAAGTCTTCAAAGTTAGCTGAGGTTGGAATTGAATCTACACATGCTGGATGAGCTAAAGCCTTGTTTTCTGAAGCTAGGGCTGCCGCCGTATATTGGGTGGTCATTAAGCCGTTATTTAATCCTCTTTTCACCTTAGGATGTAATAGAAATTGTGGTAATCCATTGTTAAGTTTTTCATCTATAAGTCTGGCTATTCGCCTTTCAGATATATTACCAACTATTGTTAATGCTGCTCCAACAAAATCCATGGCAAGGCTTATTGGTTCTCCATGAAAATTTCCACAAGAAAGACATGTTTCATCGTCTGGAAAGACCAAGGGGTTATCTGTAGCTGAATTTATCTCTGTCTCAACTATTTTTCTAGCGTAGGCAACAGCGTCTCTGGCTGCACCTAAAACTTGTGGTGAACATCTTAACGTGTAGGGGTCATGAGGTCTATGCAGAGTTTTCACAGCTTCCTCGCCTGTCTGAACAAGTTTGCTTCCTGCAATTAATTTCCGTATGTTTTCAGCGGTTACAATTGCTCCCTTATGTGGTCTCACTTTGTAGATTCTTTCGTCAAAAGCGTCCACTATGCCAAGTAATGATTCAAGTGTTAATGCTGTTGCAACTTCAGCAGTTTTGATTAGGTTTTCCGCATCATAAATTGTTAGAGCAGCAATAGCCGTCATAAGTTGTGCACCATTATTGAGGGCTAAACCCTCTTTAAAATCAAGTTCCACTGAAGTTAATCCAGCCTTTTCCAAAGCCTCTTTTCCGCTCATAATTTTTCCTTGATATTCAGCTTGTCCCTCACCGATAAGAACCAAAGTCATATGTGATAGGGGGGCAAGGTCTCCACTTGCTCCAACAGAACCCTTCTCTGGAATTACGGGATGAACTCCTCTGTTTAACATTTCCACAAGGGTTTCTAACGTTTCCAAACGTATTCCAGAATATCCTTTAGCTAAAGTATTTGCCCTCAAAAGCATTAAAGCTCGAACTGTTTCCTTACTTAATGCTTTTCCTACGCCTGACGCATGGCTTCTAATAAGGTTCATTTGCAGTTCTTTACTTTCCTCGCGGGGAATTTTAACAGTGCTTAAAGCTCCAAAACCGGTGTTAACACCATAAATTGGATGGTTTTTTTCGACAAGTTCTTCAAGAACTTCACGAGCTCTTTTAACACGTTTTTTAGCTTCCTCAGCGATAACAACTCTTACTTTTTCTCTTGCAACTTTAACAACATCTTCAATTGTCAAAGTTTCTCCATCAATTTTAACTTTACACATGATTTTACGCTCCCAAAGCAATAAACACATTAATACTGAAGAATGTTTTCATAAAGTTTTTATATGTATGGGTTCGGATATAGTAATGAGAAAACCAAGGTGCTAGCATGGAACCAAGTAAGAAGCCTTTAAACGTCCTTGTTAAACAGTTGAACGCCAACATTGCCGTCGTACTGAAAAATGGCTGTGAATATAGGGGTAAAATGATTAAGTGTGATGGACATATGAACATACTTTTAGAAGGTGCAATGGAGTTTAGAAATGATCAGCTTCTATTTAATTATGGAAACATACTTCTTCGAGGAAACAACATTCTCTACATACTTTTGGATTCTTCTAAAAGATAGTTTTCAATTCTCCTCTGACATAAGCCAAAGCGTCTTCAAGTTTCAATTTCAACTTACATTTACGTCTAAAAAATGTGAGGATATTCTTAACGTCTCGGGTTAGAAGTTGCTCAGCGTTTGGATGTTCCTTTGTAACATATTGCGGCCAATCAATGATTAGAACGTTTAGGTCTGGTTTTAAAATAACATTGTATTCACTTAAGTCTGCGTGAACAACTCCAGCCTTTAAGTAAGTTTTCCTAACGTTCAATAATATTTTCTTCAAAATTTTTCGCGGCTCGGGAATTTCCTTAAGTTCAGCGAGTTCCGCCCCTTCAATCATTCCCATAGCTAGGACGTGACGGTTTTGCTTTATTGGTTTTGGAACAGCTACTCCTTTCGGATAGACGAGTTTTAATGCTTTAAACTCTTTTTCAGCTGCAAGTTTTGATTGATAAAGCCAATTTGTCTTTTTAATTGTGTATCCTCTTTTCCGTATTGTTTGTCTAAAACTTATCCTTCCAAGTCTATGAAATTTTACAGCTATCCTTTCACCTTTTGGGTTTAACGCGTCATAAACGTCAGCCTCCTTACCAACTCCTAAAGGTTTACCAAAAGATTCTAAAGCGTTAGCCTTCACCAGAGCGTTTATTGCTAAACAATCATATCCAGCATAATTCAGAGTGTAACCTACATATGGAGTTTGTGTGTGACGAATTAAGTGAAGTTTGGTAAGCTTGTTTAATCTGAAAACTGTTTCATTCATGTTATAACCTGCAAATTTTGCGATTACCTCTTTTGGAACAAATTCATGTTTACTCATTGCTGATTCTATAACTTGTAGAACTCTAATATCTTCATTCTCAAGTTTACGAAATGCTTTTACAGCAGTTTCAGCCGACATACAACCAGATAATAATATCCAAGTTTGCTAATAAGAAATTTGAAAATAACTTAAATTTCCACAATCCTCGCAGCTCTAAAAGACTCTTCAACCATCCTTTCTATAGGAAGCTTTCGCTCCACTTCTTTCACAACTTCAAGTTTAGCTTTAGTCGCTGGTTTCTTTGGTGCAGCCTTACAACCCATACTTTTTCTAGTCGCTATTTCTAGAACCCCTATTTTCTCTGCAATTTCCTCCGTTTCGGTTTTATTAAATCCTAAGATTGGACGGTGAATAGGATAGTTTACTATTGCTTCATTTAAAACCTTTAAATTTTGAAGTGTTTGGCTTGCTTGCTCTCCTATTGATTCACCTGTCACTATTCCCTCAGCCCTCTCCTTTTCAGCAATTCTTTCAGCAATTCGATACATCAAGCGTTTACATAGAATACATGTAAATTTTTTCGGGGCTTCCTCTTGAAAAATCCTTAAGTTTTCGCCGTGAGGCACAATGTAAAGTTTTCTTGGAAAGCCAACTGCCCATTCAAAAAGTGCCCGTGTAACATCCTGAGCCTTTTGAATTGTTCTCTTATCCGTAAATGGTGTAACATCAAAGTGTAATGGTATTACTGGACAACCACGTTTCATGACAAGCCAGCAAGCCACAGCTGAATCCATTCCACCGCTTAAAAGGGCAACAATTTTTGGTTGGGAGCCTAAAGGGAAACCGTCTACGCCTTCAAAGGTTTCCTTAAACACGTAAGCTTTTTCGTCTCTAACCTCAATGTTTACTGTAACATCCGGATTCTTCAAATTCACATTAATGTTTCGATTTTTAAACTTTGTTAAAATTTGTTTTCCAACGATTCTACATACATCCATGCTTGAATATGGATGTTTCCCTGTTCTTCTACATCGAACTGCAAAACTGCTTCCATTTGTAAGTGTTTCATCTGCCAGTTCAAGGGATTTATCAATTATTGATTCCATCGCTGATATGGTTTCGACGGCTGGAGAAGTTGAAGAAACACCGAAAACTTTTGTAAGTGTGGAAGCAGCTTTTGAAGCCTCCATTGTTTTCACGTAAATTCTTCCACGTTTGTAAATGATGTTTTCGTATGGAACATTATGATGTTTTAGAGTGTTCTTCACGTTTCTAAGTAAAAGTTTTTCATATGTTTTCCTAGTCCAAGCTCCTTTTATGCCTATTTCTCCGCCGAAACGAACAATAACCGTGTTAAACTTCAAAGTTTAACCTCGTTATTTTGCAAATTTAATATTGCGGTTTTAACTCTAAACGTATAAGAGGAAAATCACTTTTATCACGTTTCACTTTAAAACCTTGTTTTAAGTAAAGCTCTAATGGACCTGAAGGATTATTCATTGAACTTCTCCTAGCGAAAGTTTCAATAGCTCTAAAACCTCTGGCTTTAAGCTCATTTAATAGCTTCTTAAGTGCAATTGTTCCAAGTCCCTTTCCACGAACCTCTCTATTTGCAATGTAAAAGCACGCTAGGAAAACCGCGTCTTCACTTGGCGGTCCAGACTTATAATCTTTTATTCGTGGAAAAAATTTTGTTAGACCATACTGTATGAAACCTATTGGCACACCACTAAAATATATTATGAAACCGCAATTTCCAAACTCTTCAATTACTTTGTTAAACCATTCTTGTTTTTTCTTTTTCTTTTCAGGTTTAAGCATTCTCCCGTTAAATGGAACTATCGTTTGCCAATAAAGGCAATAGCTACATGGTTCAGGAATGTCATCAAAATTGTTTTCGGTGATTTCCTCAATTTTAATAGACAAGCTGTTCCCTCACTTAAAGTTATGGAGGTTTCACGCCATGTTTTTCATATGTAAGCCTTTTCTTCACTAGGTCTTCAACCTCTTCTAAAAATGTTTTATCTTTTTCCAAGTTCAGAAAATGAGCTCGTTGATCTTCAAATCCTTCAGGTAATTCTATTTTTATGGTAATGAAGGGTTTTCCCATAGCCATTTCGAATTCTTTTTTTTCTTCTCTATACCTCTTCTCCTCTTTTAATTTACGAGATTCAATTATCTTCTTAATTTTTGACAATGTTATACACCTATTAATCCAAACCTTAAGATTAGATAAACTGTTG
>PIYF01000034.1 GCA_003601875.1 Candidatus Bathyarchaeota archaeon
ATTTCTGACGAAAAGATTATGATGAATAGCTTAGAAGATTTGACTGAAATCTCTGAGTTGGATTTGTAGGAGGAAATAAACGTTAAGTTTAATGAGTTGGAATTCTCATTGAAGCATTAACAGAACTGTGAAGAAGGAAAACCGTTAATTTCCATTTTTTTAAGTCTAAATCATTTTAATGTTTTACGTGCACAAGTTATATAGCCCGTATGTCCCGTCATTAATGTTTGCGGTCTTGTTTTTCCCCTTTCAACACGCATTTCTCTTAAAAGACATTCAAAGGTTTTAACGTCAACAAAATTGTTCTCTTTAAGAGCTTCTGTAGTTTTTAAGACTTGGTCTATTGTGGGACTGAAAGAGACGAGGTTTCCAGAAGGTTTTAGGGCTTTATATGCATGGGGAACTACAAGCCATGGAGTTGCAAGGTCTAAGATCACAGCGTCCACATTCTGTTCGTCAATGCCTTCCGTTACATCCTTATTTTTTAATTTAACAAAATCAAGTAAGCCTAAACGTTTCAAGTTTTTCTTTGCAACTTCAAGGAATTCTGCTCTAACTTCATAACTGTAAACATGTCCGTTAGGTTTAACAAAATGGGCTAAAGCCATTGTTAACGCACCTGTCCCAGTTCCAGCCTCCACAACAAGACTTCCAGGTCCAATTCCAGAAAAAATTATAGTTAAAGCTATATCTTTTGGATACATGATTTGAGTTTTCCTCAGAGCCTTAATTATAAAATCCCTTAGAATAGGTTTTAAAGCAACAAACTCCACATTCAAATTACTTTTTATCCTAGTTCCATATTCTTTTCCTAACAAACCATCAAGTTGAATGAACCCTTTATGGGTGTGAAAATTTTTCCCCTCTTCAACCCTAACAAGATACGTTCTTCTACGATCCAAATATAAGAGGATGTAGTCTCCTTCTCGAATGAGTTTTGACAAGATGTTTTCCCTCCGCTTTTTTGAATGTTTGAAAGGATAATAAGAGTTTTGGAGAACGGAAAAGTTAAGTTAGAAGCGAACTAACAATGAAAGGGAGGAGGATGTGAAATGAAGTTTAAACTTGCCTTCATAGGCTTCGGAACTGTTGGACAAGGGTTAGCAAAAATTCTTGTGGAAAAAAGGGAGCTTTTAAAAAAGAAATACAAATTTGAATACGACGTCGTCGCAGTTTCAGACATAAAGAAAGGTTCAGTTTACAATGAAAACGGGTTAAACCTTGAGAAACTCTTAGAACTTACCAAGCAAACAGGGAAAATTGAAAGTTATGAAAGCGGAATCAAGGGGCTTTCAAGTTTAGAAGTTATAGAGAAAAGCAATGCAGACATAATTTTGGAGGTAACATGGACTAACATAGAAACCGGAGAACCTGGATTAACCCATATGAAAAAAGCCCTTGGTTCGGGTAAACATGTAGTTACAACAAATAAGGGTCCCATAGCGTTAGCCTATCATGAACTTATGGAAACAGCTAGAAAAAATAATGTTTTCTTAAGGTTTGAAGGCACAGTTCTAAGCGGCACTCCAGCATTAAACCTATCCCTAGAAGATTTGGCAGGGGCATATGTAAAATCTATACGAGGAATAGTTAACGGTACAACAAACTACATACTTACACAAATGGAGAAAGGAGCAACCTATGATGAATCGTTAAAAACAGCTCAGAAGCTTGGTTACGCTGAAGCTGACCCGACAATGGATGTTGAAGCTTGGGATCCAGTTGCAAAAATAACAATTCTTGCAAACGCAGTTATGGAGGGAAATATAAAACCAAAGGATGTTGAAAGGGAAGGCATAACTCACATATCTTTAGAAGATGTTAAAAAAGCCAAGGATGAAGGGAAAAGAATAAAATTGATAGCGAAAGCTTGGCGTGAAAACAATGAAGTGAAAGCTAAAGTGTCTCCGGAGAAAGTTCCATTAACGGATGTTCTAGCTCATATTGGTGGTCCAATAAATGCTCTAACATTTGAAACGGATGTTCTAGGTGATGTGACAATAGTTGGACCTGGAGCTGGAGGAATAGAAGCTGGATATGCCCTATTAAGCGACATGTTAGCCATTAACAGGTATTTGAGCGAAATGTGAGGCGCTTAGATGCTTGGAGCTTACACAGGAAAAATTTTGAGGGTTAACTTAACAACTAGAAAAATAAATATGGAAAGACTTGATGAGGAAAAAGCAAGAAAGTTCATAGGTGGGAAAGGTCTAGGTGCAAAAATCCTTTATGATTCTCTAAAACCCGGTGTTAACCCTTTAAGCCCTGAAAACATACTTATATTTGCTTCCGGTCCATTAACAGCAACCTTAGCTCCAACATCTGCAAGATGGGCTGTTGTCACAAAATCTCCATTAACCAACATTTTTTTAGACTGTCAAGTTGGCGGATACTTTGGTGCAGCAATGAAGCTTGCAGGCTTTGACTGCATAATTGTGGAGGGAAAAGCAGATAAACCGGTCTATCTCTGGGTTCACGACAAAAACTGTGAAATTTTAGACGCTGATTTTCTATGGGGGAAGGGCTGCTTTGAAACTGAAGAAATTTTGAAGAAACGTTTAGGATTAAATGTTCGAGTTGCTTCAATAGGGCCAGCTGGAGAAAACCTTGTTCGTTATGCATGTATAAGCGTGGACAAGTATAGGCAAGCTGGCAGAGGCGGTGCAGGAGCAGTTATGGGATCAAAAAATTTGAAAGCTGTTGCTGTTCAAAGTTCTGGGCATAAAATCCGGTACGCTGACCCTGAAGGTTTTAGAAAGGCTGCAAATGAAGCTTTAAGGGTTATTAAAGAAAACAGTTTCATTCCTTTAAGGCGGAAGTATGGGACGCCAATTTGGGTTTCCCCCGTAAATAAGGCTGCTCTCTTACCGACTAAAAATTTTCGAACAGGCGTTTTTGAAAAAGCTGATGAAATAAGCGGAGAAACTATGCGGAAAAAAATAGTTTTCAAAGATGGAACATGCTACAACTGTATAATTCAATGTTGGAAGTATACGCATGTTAAATCTGGAAAATATAAGTTTGATGAACTTGCTGGACCTGAATATGAATCCATAGCTTTACTTGGTTCAAACTGCGGCGTCGGCTCCATAGAAGCTGTTGCTTATGCAAACATGCTTTGCGACAATTTAGGATTAGACACTATTTCAACAGGTAACACGATAGCCTTCGCAATGGAATGCTTCGAAAAAGGCTTACTAACCCTTAAAGACACTGATGGAATTAACCTGAAATTTGGTAACGCTGAAGCTGAATTCGAAATGATAAAGAAAATTGCAAATCGGGAAGGCATTGGAAATCTGCTAGGTGAAGGGGTTCGAAGGGCTTCGAAAAAAATTGGTAAGGGTTCGGAAAAATTTGCAATGCATGTGAAAGGATTAGAAATTCCAGGATATGACCCTAGAGGAGCATTCGGAATGGCTTTAGCCTACGCCACTTCTGATCGTGGAGCATGTCATCAAAGAGCATGGACTGTTAGAGCCGAAATCAGCGGTGAACTCGCACCTAGATTTTCAACGAAGGGTAGAGCGAAATTTGTCAAAGAAACTCAAGATGAAAGAGCAATGTGTTTCTCACTTGTCCTATGTGATTTTGCACCTTTAAAAATTGAACATTTTGTGAAATTACTTAACACAGCAACAGGGTTTAACTTCACAGTTGAAGATTACCTTAAAACTGGAGAGCGAATATGGAATCTAACAAGACTATTCAATGTGCGAGAAGGAATAACAAGAGAAGATGACACTTTACCACCACGCTTCATGGAAGAACCATTACCGGAAGGTGTAACGAAAGGTCAAGTGGTTACAAAAGAAATGTTAAACCAGATGCTTGATGAATATTACACCTTAAGAGGATGGGATGAAAATGGAATTCCAACAAAAGAGAAACTAAAAGAACTTGAACTAATCTAAAAATCTTAAATCTCTTAAAGTAATAATAAAATTCTGGAGGAAAATTTTTGAAAAGCCTTAAGGAAAAATTGAAGATTGACGAGGAAGCAGTTAAGGAAATAAATGATTTTCTGATGAGAGACGACAACCCTCTGGTAAATGAACTTTTAAAAATTGTTGAGAAATACGGTGGTGTAGAGGAGATAAATAGAAAAGCAAGGGAAGCCAGCAAACTTGAAAATCTTATGGAACGTTTAAGGAAGAAAAATCCTTCCTTCGCTAAAGACCTAGATTGGCTTATAGAACAAAGGGATAAGGAAGCCTTCATAGGTATACCAGAATATCGTAGAAAAATTTTAGGGGAAAAAGCTGATACCATGAAGTTTGACGAGTCCTTCGCTGTCACTCTGGAAATAAGCGGCTGCAACTTTTTCCCATGGTTCATTGAAGAATGTAAAAAAGCGATAAAACAGCAAGACCTTATGCCAGCCCGTTACATCCGTGTTCGCTCAATGAAGGAGCAGGTGGAAGATGGAGATATCTTAGCATTCTCAGCAGCCATGCAAATCATAGGGGCTTCATACGTTCAAACTTTAGACACGAAAGGAACAATGCTTGGACCTGATGGAAAACCGATAAACATTCATTTAGGTGGACCGGAGACGATAACAGGTTATTTTGGAGGAGTAGGTGTTCCAAACGAGTATGCTTTAAAATGGGTTGATGAACTTCTTTACTATTACACGGAATATGGTATCCCGCAAGTTTTGAATGTTAACGCTGGAACTGTGATGCTTGGATACTGGCTTTACAAACTTGGAATAGACATTGAGTTCAAAATTTCAGTTTACCTTGGAAACGATAATCCCTATTCATGTTTTTGGACTTTAATGACGGCTAAACTTTTCAGTCGGAAAGATGGAAAAACCCCTCTGATAGGATTCAACCTGTCAAACTCGGTTAACAATAAAACAATTGAATTATCAGCCTATATAAGAAAGGCTTTCGGCTTTGAGGATATAGTTCGAATAGAACATCACATCGTTGAAACTTACAAAGGCATAGTTATACAACCCTATAATAAACTCGGCGAACTTTTAGAAATTGCAGATCATGTGAAAAATGTTAGTGCAAAACATGAAGGAGCTTTCCCAGAGATTGAAGCGAAAAGAGAACATCCCTCAAACATCCTTGAATACTTCATTCCAAAAGAGGAGATAATTAAGAAGGGATTGATGCCTAAACTCCTAATCAACTACCTTGACAAACATGATTCGGTAAACAGAACGGCGAGGGCATTAACAGAGAAGGGGTTAACGTTCATCGCAGCTCAAAACCTACATAAAAAATAACCCTTCTTTTCATTTAATAAAAAGAGGAGATGTTAAAGTCACCAGTAGGACTGTTTAGGCTTTTTAAAGTAAAGATAAAGCGTGGTTGCAATAAAGAATGCTGTTGTTATACCTAAAACTGTTGCCACTCTCCGCGTATTATCTAACTCGTTTAAGTTTCCCTGAAGAGAAGTGTAATTTTGCTGAAGCATCCAGTAAGTTTGATTCAGCTTAGCCAAGTTTTCCGGTGAAAGGCTCATGTTAAAGCTTTCCAAGAAGGTTTGATTGAGATATGCATAAGTGCTGTTTAATTCTTTAAGTCTATCCTCAAGTTGTTCCAAATAGATATTTTTAACAATAGTCGCTGAAAAGACCGGGGTTCGCTTAAAGGATTCATCCTTAATAGTATATTCAATGTATAACTCGCCGTAAGTTCTATCCCAAACATTTTCTGGTACATGCACTATCGTACTGTTGAAGATTGTTTCGTTAAAAACCATACGTGTATTTTTTATAATAGTAAGCGGATTCAGCAGGTAAACTTTTTCTCTTCCATATTCAAAGCCGTAAATGCTTAGGTTTAAGAGCTGAATCGTAACACCTTTCGCTGTACAATTAACAATTAGGTATATTGTTATATTCTCGTTTGGAGCCACTTCTTGTGTAGCGTTAAACGTAATTGAAATTCCAGGATAGTCTCCTAAAAAAAACTGCCAAGTTTCAACGTTTGAGGCTTTTGCCACATTGTTTGGAATTATTATTGCTAGAAGAATCAACATAACAAATATTCCGTTTAATGCTTTAACCTTCAAGATTTTCACCTAGCAGATTGTTGTTTATACTTTTTGGTTATAGAAGTTATTTAATGATTTTCTATTACTCTTTTGTTATTTAATGGATTGTTAAAGGTTATTTTTAAATTTTAATGCGTAAAAATTGTTATCTAACTGAACGGATAAAACGTTGATAAATGTATATGAAGTAAATAAAGGCGAATATTGTTAGGCATATTTCAAACATGAGGATTGCTGGGTTGTTTTCAACAGCCATGAAGTATCCGTGTTGAAGGATGTCTGTGAAAACTAGTATTTGAAGGAATATTGCTCCTCCTAGACAGCTTAATCCTAAACTGTGAAAGAGCATGTGTATTTTTTGGTTTTTTCTTGGCATTCTTATCGTGAATATTAAGAGTTAACAGTTTAACTTATACCTTGTGAATCATCACACACAACGAAGTCTACTAATCCGCTCTCAATATCAAACGTTAAGGTTCAAATTTCATATTCCCTAAACTTTTCAGGAATTAAAACTCTACTTTCAATGTTGCCCATGAATCCAGCGAACAATTCAGCATGTTCCGTGTGAACTGGAAAAACAGTTTTCGCTTTAACATTCATCAAAATTTCCTTCAAGTCCAAGGGCATTATATGTCCAGATACGTGCACATGATATTGTGGTAACCCGTAATGTTGAAGCCAACTTATAAGCCTTTCAAAATCCATCTCCATCTCCTCATTGAAAGGTTCAGATGAGGATGAAATGTAACAGCTTCCAGAGTTTGGATGAATCTTCACAAGCTCTTCCAAATCATAAAAGGACATAACCAGAATAATTTTGTTCTGTTCTTCAGAAATTTTATGTGCATCAACAATCTTTTCTGAATAACTTTCCAAAACTGTTTTTTCCCATTTCCGCCTAGTCTTCTTAGATTTTTCAAAAATAAGGATTCTTTCATCCCTTAAATTTGGAACTTTCAAATGTTTATCCTTAGACAAAGAGTTCAGAAGATAAGCTTGTTTTGGTGAAATGACAAGAAAACGGTTATTTTTCTTTGCTGTTTGATGAAATGACCTTAACCTATCCACGTCTGTATGGGCGAAATCTGCAAATATTGCACCATCTGTTTGAGCAGCTATCGCATTAAGTTTTTTCCTAACCTCTTCTTCGGAGGAAACATTTGCACCAATCATGTTTGTCGCTTCTGTTATAAACGCGACTGGTTTAACCTCTTTAGCTTTCTTAACGAAGTCTTCGGTTAGTTCTGATTTTGTTCCATGCGTCCTAAAGTCACCTGTATAAACTATGGTTCCACTGGAAGTGTGAATTATGAAGCCGTAGGCTCCTGGAACTGAATGGTCAACATGAACTG